>JADGDT010000240.1 GCA_016744755.1 Ichthyobacteriaceae bacterium
GTATGGTGGCGATGAAAAATTCTCGGTAAAAAAAGAAAATATCGGCATCACTCGTGAGTACAAAATAGATTTCGAAGGAATAGTCCATTTTATAGAAGATCAATATAAAGAGAGTAACTCTGCATCTATAAAAAGATGGGCTTCGGAATATATGAACGAAGAAGTTTGTAAGGAATGTAATGGTCAAAGATTACAGAAAGAATCTTTATTTTTTAAAATTGATGATAAAAACATATCTGATTTAGCACAATTAGATATTTCTGATTTATTTGAGTTCTTCAACAAAATAAATTCTAAGCTAAACAAGAAGCAATTAATAATTGCATCGGAAATAGTAAAAGAAATAAAAGATAGACTTCAGTTTTTAGTTGACGTAGGATTGAGCTACTTAACTATTGACAGAAGCAGTAAAACTCTTTCGGGAGGAGAAGCACAGCGAATAAGACTAGCTACACAAATTGGATCTCAACTTGTTGGAGTTCTTTACATTCTTGACGAGCCAAGTATAGGGTTGCATCAACGAGACAATGATAGATTAATAAAATCTCTTCAAAAACTTAGAGATGTTGGCAACTCAATAATTGTTGTGGAGCACGATAAGGACATGATAATGCAGGCTGACTATATACTAGACATTGGACCAGGCGCAGGTCGCCATGGTGGTGAAATTGTTAGTGAAGGAACTCCTGATGAGATTTTAAAAACTCACACTCAAACATCTGACTACCTAAACAGCACAAAATGTATTGCTATACCAGAAACCCGAAGAGAAGGAAACGGAAAATTTCTTTCTATAAAAGGCGCATCAGGAAATAACTTGCGAAATGTTTCTGTTGATTTTCCATTAGGTAAATTGATTGTTGTAACAGGAGTTTCAGGATCAGGGAAATCAACTTTAATAAACGAAACCCTATACCCTATTCTTAATCACCATTTCTTTAGAGCTGTAAAAATACCTTTAAAATACAAGTCTATAAAAGGACTAGAACACATTGATAAAGTTATTGCAATAGACCAAAGTCCTATTGGTAGAACACCACGATCCAACCCAGCAACATACACTGGTGTTTTATCGGAAATTAGAAATTTATACGCAAAAACTCCCGAAGCTTTAATTAGAGGTTACAAGCCAGGAAGATTCTCGTTTAACGTAAAAGGCGGACGTTGCGAAACTTGCGAAGGTGCAGGAATTAGAGTTATTGAGATGAATTTCTTGCCAGATGTTCACGTGCATTGCGAGAGCTGTCAGGGGAAACGTTTTAACAGAGAAACTCTGGAAATTCGTTACAAAGGAAAATCTATTTCCAATGTTTTGGACATGACTATGAATGAAGCTGTAAAGTTCTTCGAGCCTATTCCTAAAATTTACCGCAAGCTAAAAACATTGCAAGATGTTGGATTGGGTTATATTACATTAGGTCAACAATCTACTACACTTTCGGGTGGGGAAGCACAACGTATAAAATTAGCTGCAGAACTTAGCAAACGTGATACTGGTAATACTTTCTACATTCTAGACGAGCCAACAACAGGACTTCATTTCGAAGATATAAGAGTACTGATGGATGTACTAAAAGTAATTGTTGACAAAGGAAATACCGTGTTAGTTATAGAGCATAACATGGATGTAATAAAACTTGCCGACCATATTATAGATGTAGG
>JADGDT010000151.1 GCA_016744755.1 Ichthyobacteriaceae bacterium
GTATACACATTCGTAAAGCTCTTTGTAAATCTTGGCATTTTCTTTGTTTGGCAAAAAAGTATCGGCATAACTAACCATATTTTTAGTTGCATCTTCAAGAGTATTGAAAGCTCCAATTCCGTAGGCTGTAATTATTGCAGCACCCAAACCAGATGTTTCGTGGGTTTTACCTCTTACTAATTTCATATTAAAAACATCGGCAGTAATCTGACAAATTTCATCACTTTGCGATGCTCCTCCTGAGACGGCAATCTTCTCAAATTTAACCCCGCTCCTCTTCTCCAACTTGTGCATTCCTTCTAATAATCCATAAGCTAATCCTTCGATAACTGCTCTGTAGATATGTTCTTTTTTATGAACATCGCCAAAACCAATCATAGCTCCTTTTGCATTTTTTTCGCCAAGTCCTGGTGTCCAATATGGTTGAACAATTAACCCCATTGCACCTGGAGGCGATTTGTGAAGTAATTGATTCAGAATTTCTTCAACAGCAACATTCATCTTCTCTGCATGCTGAACTTCCTTTAGTGCAAACTCCTGTTTAAACCAATTTACCATCCAATATCCTCGAAATATTTCTATCTCTGGATTCCAATGATTTGGCATAACCGATGGGTAAGCAGGAAAAAATTGAATAGGTTCGATATACTTACTAGTTGTAGTTTGCACGGTTGCTGTAGTTCCAAAACTCAAACTTGCCATTTTTATATCTGTAACTCCCATTCCCAAAGTTTCACAACCTTTATCCGATCCACAAGCAATTATGGTAGTACCTACAGGAATTGATGTAAGTTTTGAAACATCAGAACTAATCTTACCAATTTCATCGCCAGGACTAACCAATTCTGGTAATTTCTCTTTTTCTACAGGATATAACTTTTTACTAAACTCCAAAATATCTTTTGGTTCTGCCCAACGTTGTTTTTTATAATTAAAAGGAATATGCCCTATTTGAGATGCTACAGAATCTTTAAATTCACCACTTAATTTATAATTTAGATATCCCGAAACTTGCAGATATTTATGAGTATTTTTCCATAATTCAGGCTGATTTTGTCTTATCCAATTACAATGGCCATTTCTCTCCATCTTTTTCAAAGTACCATCAACACCAATAGTTTTAAAAACTATATTCATTGCAAAACTAGGCTTAAAAATATTACTAGCTTTACGTTGATCGAGCCAAAGAATTGATGGTCTCAATGTGTTTCCATCAGCATCAACATTAACCATAGTACTACGCAAAGCGGTAACTCCTACTCCTTTTATCTGCTTGAAATTTTCTACATTTCGCTTCTGTAAAACATTAGTTGCCTTACACAAACCATCCCAGTAGGTTTCTGCTTTCTGCTCTGTCCAACCTGGTTTAGAACTAAAATATGCATCATAAAAAATTTGCTCTTTATCAATTATACCTCCATCCAACGAAAACAAAATTGCTCTAATACTCTGTGTTCCACAATCTATAGAAAGAATTGTATCTGCCATGCTAAATTTTAATTTTCGGTTAGTAATTGATTACCTGGATTCATAATATTATTTGGATCAAAATGATTTTTTAAAGCTCTTAAAACATTCATTTGATTTTCTCCCAAGTGCTCTGGCATCCATTTAGAAATCATTCTGCCTACTCCATGATGATGAGAAAGTGAACCTCCACTTTTCTGAATACTATCAATAATTCCTTCCTGAAATTTGCGATAAGCATCTACATCCGATTCCTTAATTATAAATATAAAATATAAATTGGTGCCTTGCTCGTAAAAATGCGAAGCGTGAGTCATACAAATTGTATCAGGACGACTTTTTACAAACGCCCTCACTTTCTTATGTATTTGATGTAAATTATCCCAATTAACACCTGTTTCTAGTGTGTCAATAATAATTCCATAATCCATTAAATCTTCTCTGAGGTATGGGTCTCTATACCTGCCTGGCTCCCATTTTTTTAAAGGAAAAGAAGTAAGATTCATTGCTCCGTACTTCTTGCAAATTTTGGAAACTCTAGATTTTATATTTTTCGTGAAAGTTTTATCTCCATCAGATGTTCCTAAAAACAAACATCGTTCCATAGGTTTAAACCCTCTAAAACTCATTATTTTGTCGAAAATAGTATCCTCTATTCCGTAAAGTTTCAATCCGTGATGAGTTTCTTCTGGATCAGAAATTCTGAAAACAGCAGGCATACCAAATTCTCCTTGAGATATTTCTCTACTCGCTTCTACTGCAGACTCCCAATTAGGAAAAATAAAACTAAATCTCTCTCTATTTTCGGGCATATGTTTATAAATCTTCCATGTTAGCTCTACAACTATTCCATAGATACCTTCGCTACCTTTGATTATATCTAATACTTTTGGACCTGTTGCCGTAGCAGGATAATCTTTGGTAATAATATTTCCCGAAGGACTTATCATTTCTACACCCAACACCAAATCACCAGCATCGCCATAGTAAGAAGATTGCTGACCAGACCCCAATGTTATAAACCAACCTCCCACGGTTGAATATTCGAAAGACTGAGGAAAATGCCCACAAGTAAATTTGTGTTTCGCTCCATAAATACCAGGAGCATTGTTAAGTGCGTTTTCAAAATCAGGTCCCATCATTCCTGCTTCTACAACTACAGTTTGATTTAACTCATTAAATTTTACAACCTTGTTTAAATGAGTAGATAAAACTAAAGTTACGCCTCCTTTTTCTGGATAAAAACCAAAATTAACAGACGAACCTCCTCCATAAACATATAAAGGAATTTTCTGCTGATTACAATATTTTACTATCTCTGTAATTTCAGTTTTATTACGAGGATGAACTACCAAATCAGAAATTAAACTAACCACTCCCTTACGTAGTTTCATTGATTCTTCAGTTGTTTTTCCTGTAGAAAACTTAAGCCTATCATATTCTTTTGAACTTATATTTTCTACCCCACAAATTTCTTCAAACTGCTCTATTTGTTGAACACTCAATTTGCTTTCAACAGAAATATCTACAATTTCATTACCTGTAGTTTCCTTTTCAGAAAAGTCTTTATCAGTAAGTTTAAATTTATCTATCAACTCACTAATAAGTCTTTCGTTTGGGTGTTTAAAACCATTAGGGTCTCCATACTTAAATACCGATCTAAAAGAACCTTTTTTAGGTGCTTCGTTTATCCACAAATTATCTAGTTTATTTTTCATATCTATTTTATTCTTTATATTTATTTTATACAGTTGAGTCCCAAATATCATCACAAATAGCAGATAATTGATAATTGAAAACTGTTAATTGATAATTATAATTATGTGCCAATTCCCACTTTACGCTTTTAGTCCTCAATGGCAATCCTATTCACAAACACGCTAGTCGGGTCTTTTGCCCAAAAGCAAAAGCCAGCCTATCATGTTGTTCATAAGTCTTCCCATTTCTGGGCTAACACTACAATTGGGGGCATAAAAATAAAAAGAGAACATTATTAGAACCTAGCTTTTTACACCAATATACATTTATACTAAATACGATACGAAATGGCATTTAAATAAATTGTAATATATTTTTCTTTATCCAAGCAAATTTTATCCGCATAACCATAGTTATGAATCTAAAATTGGTTCTACCCTTATTTGTGAGGAAGTTGTAATTTAGAATAGTCGTCATCTTGAGCAGAATTTCCTTTGTTGCCTGCCCTGAGCGAAGCCGAATGGGGAACAAAAGGAAATGTAGTCGAAAGATCTATAGCAACAGTGATTACACAATGTGCTATTTGTGTAATAGACCTTTCGACTTCGCTTTGGCTC
Source organism: Ichthyobacteriaceae bacterium (assembly GCA_016744755.1). Taxonomy (GTDB): domain Bacteria; phylum Bacteroidota; class Bacteroidia; order Flavobacteriales; family JADGDT01; genus JADGDT01. The sequence continues at coordinate 3,783 of JADGDT010000151.1, forward strand.
CGCTCAAGGTGACGATTGTTCCGCAACATTCAGGGTAGAACCATAAAATTTAATAAAGAAAAAGTAAAATAGAAACAATTCATAAACGTCATTTTATATTATTTTTGGATTAGTATTATTATGGCACTTTCAAAGCTGTTTCAATATCAGCAATTTCACTCCTCATTTTTTCATCACTCCAATTCAATTCTTTTGAAGCTAGTTTTGCTACTTTTCCTATAACTTCCTTACCAGGGTTTCCAAGTTGTGCAATTCCTGTTCGCCTCAACATAATATCTTCTAGTGTCAAAGCCATTTCATTTCTTATAGCAAAAACCACTTGTGCAAGATTCTCTCCATCATCGTTCAATACCTTTTTATATTCTTGATTCTCATCAGCAATAGAAAATAATTCGTCTATTTCTGTACCATAACATTTAGATAAATATTCTATTTGATTTAGAGGTATGTTGAAATATTTCTTTTGTTTAGTAGCAATAAATTCATCAAAATTATCTATTTCGCTACCTATTAAATGTTTATTTTCCGAAATAGAATCAATTTTTGGTATACCTAGAATTTTTACAACTTTATCTATAGCTTTCTCTGCAAGCATACGGCTAGTTGTAAACTTTCCTCCTTCAATAGTTATTAAACCTTCAATACCATTTTTCTTTTCACCAGTAATTTCATACTTACGAGATGAGTTGTAGCTGTCTTCTGTTTGATCTTCTACAAGCGGACGTAAACCTCCGTATGTATATAAAATATCTTCATATTTTATTTTTTCTTTCACACCAAAAGATTCATTCACTCCTTCTAACAATTCTTCTATAGCCTTTCTTGTAACTTTATATTCATCTGGTTTACCTATATACTCCTTATCTGTAGTTCCTATTAAAGTATGATTTCTATAAGGAACCAAGAAAAAATGTTTATGGCTAGAGGTCGATCCTGAAAAAACGTGTTCTTCAACAAGTTTTTTTGTTACAATATGTATTCCTTCCGATCTTCGCAATTCTTGATTACCCTTAACATCTTTTACTTTATCTAAGATAATGTCAGCCCAAGGTCCTGCGCAATTTATTACTAGTTTAGAATTTACAATGTGTGAATTCCCAGTTATTTCATCAACAACTTTTACACCTTTTACTATCTTAACACCTTCTTGTTGCTCTACAACAAAATCCTCTACCCGTGCATAATTAGACACTTTAGCTCCATACTTAACTGCCGATTTTATAAAGCCTAAAGTAAAACGTTCTGGCGAATGACTAGAACAATCGTAATACATTTGCCCACCTACCAAATCTTCTTTTATTGCATTGGGAAACAGCTTTAAAATATTTTTAGCTGATACACTTTTGTGAAATGGCATTTTTTTACTTTTATCCCAAAGCCTATTTTTATCAAAAGAAAACAACTCATACATAAGCATTCCCATTTTCATTACAAAATTAGGAACCTTGTCTTTTTTATAAATTGAAAAAACAAAAGATGCCGGATGAATAAAGTTTGGAGCAATATTAGTTAATACCCTCCTTTCTTTGAGAGATTCTCTTACCAATCCAAATTCGTAAGTAGATAGATAACGTAAACCTCCGTGTATCATTTTTGATGTGGCCGAAGAAGTTGCACTACTAAAATCAGATTTCTCGATTAATGCAACCGACAATCCTCTAGAAGAAGCCTCGTAAGCCACTGTTGCACCTGTAATTCCGCCACCAATCACTACTAAATCAAACTCTTCTCCTTTATAATTTTCTATAAAACGTATCATATTCTATATTTTACAAATTAGAACTTTTCCATGTTTCTAAACTTTCTTGCATACAAGATTTTACTATAGCATCAATTTCATTACTTCCAGTATTTATGGCTTTTTTAATATTTTTGTAATATTCTAAAGAAACCTTCTTCACTTCTACATCCGAAAAATAAGATTCACCCCTACTAGAATATATTTCTGTTAAATCGTTGTAAATCATTTTTGCAATAGCATTTTTGCTGTATGTTACCAATAACATTTGAAGTTCCCAGTCGTAAACTGCAAACTTTAAACTTTCAGTATTTATATCTGGCATGTTTCTTAATTTATCCAAAATTTCAACAGAGTTTACACTAATTGCTTTTTTTGCCAATTCAGGAAATACTATAACTCTAAACTCTAACCAATCTCTAATTAAAGACTTGGATGTAAATTCTTCATTTTTCACCAATGATTTCAAAACACCTAAACCACCTGTATTCTTGTAATCATTTACTATTGTTGGCTTACCGTGTTTTATTGTTAGCCACCCATCTCTCGATAAACGTTGTAATACCTCTCTTAGGGTTGGTCTTGTTACTCCAATTATTTGAGCTAGTTCTCTTTCGGGAGGTAGTTTGTGTCCAGCCATCCATTCGCCATCAACTATAGCTTTAAGAATTTTTTGCTCTGCGAATAGAGTTGGTTTTATTAATTTTTTTTGCTGTTCCATAAATTTATTTTAGAGGTAAGAGGTCAGACCTCTAAATTAGTAAAAATATTTATATAAAAAATGATTTGGTGTAAAATTAAATTTAGTTAAGTGACGATATAATTATAAGAGAAGATTGAACTTAGTTATTTAGGTTCTACCCTTATTTGTGTGGATAAAGACTCAAGCCACCATTAAAAAAAAGTATAGCACTTCTAAAATTATTGAAGGTTCTGTAGCCTCTAGCAGTT
>JADGDT010000241.1 GCA_016744755.1 Ichthyobacteriaceae bacterium
AACATCAAAAGAAGTAATGTATGCTGATATTCTTTCGTCTGTAGTAAACAATGTTTTAGCATCGTCACTAAGCCAAGCATTGTGTGTTGTACGGTTTGGGGTTTCGCTAGTAACAACATCTTTTGGATTGAACTTATCTGCTACATCAACAATTACGAAATAGCCGTTTTTATCGGCACATCCGTAAAGTTTGTTATTCTTAACGTAGCCATCGTGTAAATAATGATCTTGGTAATAACTTAGATATTCTGGAGATGTTGGATCGTCTTTTAAATTTAATATTAATGCTCCTCCAATTTCGTTAACACCAAAAATATAAGCTATTCCATTTTCGTCTATAAAAATATTGTGAGCCGTTTCGTAAACATTATCAATTTTATAGGTCCATGTAGTCATCTCTTCATTGTTGATGGTATTCAAATCTATAATCAACAAACCTTGAGCTTTCTGCCCCGATGAATAAATTCCGTGAGTAACATATGCATAGTGACTATAAGTTTTTATGTCTTTCCAAACCGAATTTACAGTAGTCAAATAATTAACCTCTACAGCATTTACAGGGTCAGTTACATCAACAATAGACAAGCCATCGTAAGTGCCAACAAGTGCGTATTCTTTACCATTATTATTGGCATATCCCCAAATATCGTTAAGATCGGTGTTTGTATATTCAAACTTACCCAATAGAGAAATATTCACATCAGTTTGTGAGTAAAGTGATGTAAAACTTACGAGTAATATTATTAGATATTTTAAATGCATAACACAGATGTTAAAGTTTTGAAAATAAAAAACTCAACAACAAAGTTAATTAAAAATGGTGATTATGTATTATTCTATTAAAAAATATCAGAAAGCTATTTATCTAACTTTAATAAGTGACTATGAACTAGCTTTTATCATTATTTAGGGAGATGTAACAAGATTTAATTAATCTAAGGAGTTGTTCCGTATCTGCAACATCTGTCTTATAAAATTTACCATCACCAGATTCCATTTTCAGTTGACTACAATTTGTAGCCAACTCACTACCTTCCTTTTTGAGTCTTGTTTTTAATACGCTCCAATACTTACTTGGATTTAAACTTTCTGTCAAAACTCCAACAATATCAACAATCGAGAAAAACCATTTTCCCTTATCTTCATCCCAATGAACACGAACTTCCTGGTCTTTAAATAATCTTATTGAATCTTCTTTCTTCATTTTTTTAGTTAAAAAACATTTTGTATCAATATACCCTCTCTACAACTCCAACTCAATCTGATTATCATCCTCTCCATCAACCTCAACTTCTAAAGGCACATAAGGTAATGGGTCTTTTATTTTTACCTTCTTTATTTTGTATTCTGTAAGTGTTCTGCCTATAGATTTATATCCTTTTACACTTGTAAATTCTTCTATATTTATTTCTCTATTGGCTAGTTTATCTTTACCTCTTGTTTTTGCAAATTCAAGTTCTACAATTGGTCTGTAGTCTAATGCCACTCTTAGCAAGAAACTCTTTGGTGCTTCGCTGATGAATAATTCTTCTTTATCTAATCTATCAAAGTTGAAACGTTTTATGAAATACTTCTTTTTATCGCCATCAAAATAAATTACGGTAATTGGTAATTGATCATCCCACTTTTCTAGGATAAACATATCGTCGTCGAAG
>JADGDT010000028.1:0-17214 GCA_016744755.1 Ichthyobacteriaceae bacterium
CGCTCTTAGAAGAACTAAAATTGGAGAGTTTGATGTAAATGATGCAATGTCTCCCGAAGAATTTGAGAAGAAATTTAACGATGAAACACTCTTAGCATAGAGTGTGTTTTTTTTTAATTCTTACAAGCCTAGCTTGGTAGTCATACAAATATAAGAACACCTTTAATCTAGTCGATTTGCACCTCTTACTACCTTCTCTAGATTATGCCTTTAAACTTCGTAAATATATATAATAATATTTTTTTGAGATAATAATATCTCAAAAATAAAATTATTGTATAAAAAAATCCCCTACAAATAAATGTAGAGGATTTTTTATGAGTTTTGAGCTTGTCCCATTCTTATAAAATCAGCAAAAAACAATAGCTTATTTAAGTTGATAAACTCTCACGTAATCTATTTCCATGGTCTGCGGAAAAATAGAATCATCAACTCCTTGAGCACCTCCCCAATTACCTCCGACAGCAATATTCAATATAAAAAATTGGTCTTTATAAAATGGCCAAGTATCATCATTTTTGGTACTAGGAGAATATTCGTAGTATATATTATCAGGTGTATCAATATAAAACTTCATGCTCTCTTCTGTCCAAATAACTCCATACACATGAAAATTTTCTTCGCTACCTATTAGCTCAACTAACTTGTGATTAACAGTATTACCATAACTAGATGCTGTGTGTAGTGCTGCACTAACATTAAGCGGGTCGTAACCTACATGTTCCATAATATCAATTTCGCCACAATTAGGCCAGCCAACTTGATCTATATTTTCGCCTAACATCCAAAATGCAGGCCAAGTACCTTTACCACTTGGCAATTTCATTCTTGCCTCCATTCTACCACGAGTAAACTTTTGTTTTCCTTTAGAAATAAGTCTGGTAGACGTGTAGTCTCCAACCTTCTGTCCTGCGCCTACAAGTTTTGCTGTGATTATAAGCATTCCATCTTTAACTTCTGCATTATCGCCATTGGTGTAATTTTGCCATTCGTTGTTTCCCCATCCACTAGCGCCTGTTTCGAAAGTCCAATTATTCATATCTACGGTACTACCATCGAACTCATCGCTCCATACCAATTCCATGTTTCCTAAATAATCTGGATCATCTTGAGAAACTACCAATCGCTGTTTCTTAATTACTGTAATTCCATTTTTTTTGAGAGAAAGAGTTACATCATACAAGCCTTGAAAAGGGTAATATATAGAATGAGGATTCGTTTCTGTACTAGTAACTCCATTCCCAAAATCCCATATTATTTTCTCGTATTCGCCTATAGAATTATTTGTGAATTTGTATTTGTTAAAACTGTCTTCCTCTTCAATTATAAAACTAGCGATAAGGTCATCTTCAGAAACTGAAATTACCTCATAATATCTATCTTCAGTTGGAGAAGAAGAAGAGTTTACTTTTAGTTCGACTGTATAATCTCCCTTTGCAGGATAATAAACATCTACATATTCTACATTTTTAACTATGGAATCGTTGCCCAAATTCCAAGAATTATATGCTGCTCCTGTAGAGACATCTGTTAGGTGATATACATTCTCTCCTAATAGCTCTACTGTAAATTTTGCTTCAAGTTTATCTCCATTATCATCATTAGACGAACATGCACATGAATTAAATATTACAATCAAAAGTATCAATAGTTTTCTCACTGCTTTTTTATTTATTATTAAATCTTTTGAAGATCTATTATGTTAATTTTTCTAATTAAATTTTAAAGTTTTTAACACCTTAAAGTCAATAAACTTATCACCTACAAAGATCTTAAAATCTCCTTTTTCTACCACATATTTCATATCAACTCCTACGAAGGCTAAATCTCTGCCGGACAAAATGAATTCAATAGTTTTAGTTTCTCCTTTTGCTATTGAAACTTTCTTAAACCTGCGTAGTCTTTTATTGTCGGGAGATACTGAAGCATACATGTCTTTTGTATAAAGTTGCACTACTTCCTTACCTTCTCTATCTCCGATGTTTTTCACATCTACAGAAACTTTAAAAGTATCGTCTCCATTTATTTCTTTTTGTGACAATCTAATATTAGAATATTCAAAATTAGTATAACTTAAACCATATCCAAATTGATACTGAACAGGAAACGAAGAGTTATAATCGTAAATTCCTTCCATTGTCTCAGTTGCCTCAGAAGGTTTATGATCGTAGTTACCTAAAGCATTTGGATACATTGGGTAACTGTAAGGTAGTTTTCCACTAGGGTTTACTTCTCCTACCAAAATATCTACTAAGGCATCTCCTCCAAAGTTACCTGGCAAGTAAGTTTGAATAACAGCTTTCGAAACTGGAACGATATTTCTTATTAACCTTGGACGACCTTCGTTAAGAATCAGAATTATTGGCTTTCCAGTTTTTGACAACTCTAATGCTAACTTTTCTTGATTTTCAGAAATATTTATATCATTTATATTTCCTATAGTTTCGGTATAAGTATTCTCTCCTAAACACAACAAAATATAATCTACATTTTTAGCTGATTTCACTGCCGATTTTATATTTATATTTTTTTCTTCCCAAAAAGCTCCATCATCTTTATACTCAACACCCGCAACATACTCAACATTTTTGTTACCAAACTTGTTTTGTACTGCTTCTAAAATTGTGTTATACTTAGATGTAAACTCTTTGTTGTTTGCTAAATCTCCTTGCCACGAATAAGTCCAGCCTCCATTTAACGAACGCATAGAGTTAGCATTAGGTCCGCAAACAAGAACTTTTGAATCCTTAGAAATAGGTAAAATATTGCTGTCGTTTTTCAAAAGAGTAATAGATTCCGAAGCGGCTAAATACGCAACTTTCTCAAATTTATCACTTCCAAAATCAGATTTACCTGAAAGTATTGGATAAGGATTTTCGAACAATCCTAATTCAAATTTCAACGTCAATATTCTTCTTACTGCTTCGTCTATTCTCGACATTGACACTTCTTTATCTTTTACAAGCTCAATTAAATTTGTAGTGAAATTGAAATTGTAAGGTACCATTGCCATATCTATACCTGCATTAATAGCAAGTTTTACAGCTTCTTTTTGTGTCTCAGCTACTTTATCTCTATTATGTATATTTTCTATATCTGCCCAATCTGTTACTACAACACCTTCGAAACCTAGTTCCTCTCTTAAAAGAGTTGTTAGTAAATTGTGATTAGAATGTACAGGTACTCCATTTATCAACCCTGAATTTATCATCACTGTATGAGCACCAGCATCGATAGCTGCTTTGTAAGATGGCAAATAGTATTCGCGCAACTGTATTTCTGGAATATAACTAGGCGTTCTATCTTTCCCTGATTTTTCTGCTCCATAAGCTAAAAAGTGTTTAATACACGAAGCTACTTTAGTTGGATTAGATAAATCGTTATTAACTCCTTCGTAACCATTGATAGCTGCTTTGCCCATTTGCGAAACTAGGTACACATCTTCGCCATATGTTTCCCATATTCTTGGCCAACGAGGATCGCGTCCCATATCTAGTACTGGCGAAAAATTCCATGGAATTGAAGAAGCTCTTGTTTCATAAGCGCTTATTTCGGCACCTTTCATATTCAAATCTGTGTTCCATGTTGCAGCCATTCCTATTTGTTGAGGGAAAAATGTTGCCCCAGCAGTATAAGTAGTTCCATGAATTGCATCTACGCCATATAAAACTGGAATTCCAATTTCATCCATGGCTACATCTTGAATTTGTTTAATTATTTCGTTCCACTTATCTACCGTTCTAGCTCTATTGTTAGCAGTATTTAAAATAGACCCTACTTTGTATTTAGCTATAGCTTCCTTTAACCTTTTAGTATCTATTTCTAAAGGTTCATCACTAACATATTCACTTTCTCCTTTGGTAATAACATCTAAAGTTATTTGAGTCATCTGCCCAACTTTATCCTCTAATGTCATTTTACTTAAAAGCTTCTCTACTTTCTTGTCAATCCCTCCTGTATCAACAATTCCCCCACCAATACTGTCTGATGGTTCCTGATTGCTACAAGAACTAAAAAGAAACGAAAAAGATAGAAAAGCAAGTAATATTAATTTACCAGTAGTTTTCATTATAGTTTTTTAAATTTAAATAAAGAGGAAGTTTGAGATACTCCCTCTATTAAAACAATATTTATTTAATCAATTGCAATTAGTGTAGCATACCATGCATTTCCATCCCAACCAATTATACGAAGGCTCATTTCATTATCACTTCTCTCAATAATCTCATATTTATGATCTCCTCCAACATACAAGCCTGCAAATCCAAATTGAGCGAAAGAAAGAGTTTCATTTCCTCCAGGTGCGGATAAAGACCAAGAATCTGTAAAAGCAGCTAAAGGATAATTGTGGTATTCTTGATTATCTTGCTCAGGTTCTCCTTGTACTCCAAAATCGGCATCCATAGGAGGCTTTTTACCAAATATATCTCCATTTGTTTCGTAACTAATAGTTCCATCTACATTAAATGTAATTATATCATCATATAAACCTAATCCATCTTTTTCATTAGGGCCTGCACTCCACCAAGACGGAGCATCTAAATCTGCTGGGGACAAACCAAGATGTCCCGGTTGTTCAGCTTTAATTCTCCAGTTTCTAGAATCATCGCCCGTAAGCATAGTTATTAAATCTGCTGGAGGCGAATAAACTACAAGCACCTCAACTTCTACCGATTTACTAGAACTTACACCTGCTTTTCCTGAAGCTACAACAGTAACAATATATTTATGAACACCTGTTGCTCCGAAACTATATTTTAAAGTTCCCGTTGGAGCCATTTTTTCGCTACCATTGTGTATATACTTATAAGTAATAGTATTATCAGATGTAGTTGTAAATATAACTTCTCCACTTCCATCACCATAAGGGTTGTTTTCATCTGCCCCTACTATTTCGGTAATTACGTTTAAGTTTGATGGAGTTGTAATATCTCCAAACTCATAAGTTGTTTTTTCGCAACCCATTATCAAAAATGAAAATGCGATGAACAACGTCTTAATTAATAAACTAATATTTTTCATTTGTTATAGTCTTTAAATTAGTAGAAATAAATATTATCTACATATACCTTAGCTCCAGAAGAAACAAAAAGTATTTGTGTAATTCCTGACATATCAGTTGTGTAATCTGCTAAAGGAATATCTACACTTACCCAAGTACCTAAAGATATTTCTGAAACATCTACTAAATCTTCTTTTAAAGGATCGTCATCTGGTTGAGTTGTATTAACTAATTTCAATGATAAACTAGTTGCATCGTTTGTCCAATAATCGAAGTGAACATATGTCTGAGAACTTACATCTGTGGGGTTGTCATAATCAGTTACAATTCCTGTAAAATCTAATGACTCGTACAATAATGCATTATTACCATCAAAATCTACACTTGTTAATACAGTTGCTTGTCCCCAACCTGGGTTCCACTCATTAACAACAATATCAGTATAAGAATCGCTAAAAACAGAAACTACATTAGCTGGATCTGTAGTAGGAGTTGGTGCACCAGTTACAGGCGAAGAAGGTATAGAAGGTGTAGAAACATAAAAATAAATATTGTCTACAAATACAGTACCTGTAGCCCAAGGATCGCCAACTAATTTAAGTTGAATTATATCTTCTACTGTAAGTCCTTGATCTGTATAATCTGAAATAAGAATATCAATACTTGTCCAGGCATCAGCAGTTAAATCGCTCATGATAGGTTTTTCTCCACTCGTACCACTAATTAAAGATGTTTCAAGTTTAGTAACATCAGCAGTCCAAACATCCATATGTAAATACTCCATTGCCGATACGTCTATAGACACTCCATCTGCAAGTGCAATACCTTGATAACTTATATTTATATAGCTAAGCATTTTATCGCCGTTCAAATCAAATTCAGCAAAACTACTTCCTTGTCCTGATTGTCCCCAATCTGGATTGAAATCAATATCAGCAACGTTAGTGTAAGCATCTCCGTAAAGAGATATAACATCAGACGCATCGCGAGGCTGTGGTGTAGGCGCAGATGTTGTTGGTTGAACAATAGCTATAGATGTGAATTCCTGAACATCTTCAGTAGTTTCTATCGCGGCACTTTTTACAACTGTTCTTATAGTGTATTTACCTGCTTCTTTATATACATACGATGCTGTTTCTCCAATATTCGCACTTACTGGCTCATCATTGCCGTCTTCTCCAAAATAAACATCGTAAGAAATTGCATAATCAGCATTGGCTACAACATTTACTTTTTTAGAAACAGATTGGTCGTTAGAAATATCTACTACAACATTTTCTGGTGCTTTAAGTGAAACTACTAACTCTTGAGTAACTTCCGCTGTTAAACCTGAAATTCCTAATCCAGAAATTTTAACATTATAAGTACCTTCTGCATAAATGTGCATAGCAGACTCTCCAGGATTTAACACTGCTGTTTCTTCTGTACCGTCTCCAAAATTAATTTCGAATGATGATGCTCCTACTCCATTTGGCAAAATTGTAACTAAACCAGTATTATCCTGTGTTGCGCTAAAGTATGCCATAATATCTGATGGAGGATTTAATGATTCTACAAAATCAATACTCCCAAATTCCTTCTCGGTGCAGCTATATGTTGCTGTGAGAAGCAAAAAAGCACCTAAGATATATTTTAATGTTTTCATATTTTTAACTTTTAAAATTTAGTAACCTGGATTTTGAGATAGACTCGAAATATCAATTTCTTGTTGTGGTACAGGAAACAACTCGTGCTTGCCAGTAACAAAACCATCAATTTTGCTAGCAGCTTCTCCCGTTCTTACAAGATCAAAGAATCTGTGACCTTCCATTGATAATTCAAAATTCCTTTCATCCCAAATAGCTTGGGTTAAAGCAGAACCAGTTTTTAGTATATCGTGATCATTATCTCCAAAAGCACGGCGTCTTACTTCATTTAAATAACCCTGAGCTTTTGATTCGTCAATTCCACCACGGTTATTTGCTTCGGCAGCCATTAACAAAACATCGGCATAACGTATGGCTCTGTAGTTTGTTAAATAATTTAGTTCCGTTTGAGCACCACTTTCTCCTGCACGAGGTATGTATTTGTGATTGAAGTAGCCAGTATGTTTGTACCCTTCGGCATAAGTTGCTCCAGTGTTGGTAGCAAAAGCTACAATATCAAGTATCGAAGGATCTCTTCTTGTATCTCCATCTTCGAAAGAGTTAAATAAATCGGTGGTTGGGATATTGAAACTCCAACCAGATGCATAATCATCTCCATTAAAAGCTCTAGGTCCATTGTGTATTACCCCAAAATTACCTTCAGTACCTTGTGGTGTAAACTCCCAATCGTACCACTCTGATTCATTTGAATATTGTACTTCAAAAATAGACTCAGGTCCATTCTCTCCAGTTTTAAGGAATTGATCTCCATAATTATTAACAAGACCAAACATTCCAATTACGTTTTCGAACGATGAGGCCGCTTCGGTAAATTTATCTTGATACAAATAAACCTTACCTAGTAATGCTTGAGCAGCATAAATAGTTGCTCTACCTTTTTGAGATTGTGTCTCTGGCAAAACATCTATTGCCACTTGAAGATCTTTTTCTATTTGTGCATAAACTTCGCTTGCACTAGTTCTAGTTAAAGTTCCAGAGTCAGTAGCTATTAATCTCCTTGATGTGAATAAAGGAACATCTCCAAAAAACTTAACTAACTCGAAATAATAATATGCTCTTAAAAAAGAAACCTCTCCATAAAGCTCATCTTTTCTATCGAATTCAAGTTTATCTTTATTTTCTTCTAGATAGTTTGCTCTATTAATTCCCTCGTAACAAAACTTCCAAATTGAAGTAAGGTTTTCATTATCGGGAGTATGCAACATATTATCTATCTGCTGAATACCGATTACATCAGTAGCACTCTCGCCACCACTAAACGAGTTATCAGAAGCTATATCTCCAATTAAAATATTGAGATACATCCATTGCAATGGATCGTAAACACCTACCAATGCAGCCTCGTAATCGTTTGGCGACTGAAAGTAAACATCAGCAACAATTTCGTAAGTCTCCATAGGGTCGTAATCAACCCACTTTGTACATCCTGTTCCGAAAAAGGATAATACAGTAACTAGAAGTATATTTTTAAATATTTTCATAATCTTTATTATTAAAATTTAACACTTACACCTAATTGCCATACTCGTGGTTGTGGATATGTACCTCTATCTATACCGGTATCCATAACTCCTGATGAAATTTCTGGAGAATAACCAGAATAATTTGTGAATGTATATGCATTTTTAATTTGTGCATAGAATCTAACAGAAGTAAGAAAAGACGAGTTGTATATAGATTGTGGCAAAGTATAACCTAGCTGAATATTCTTAATTCTAGCATAACTTCCATCTTCTACATATCGATCTGATGGACGTATGTTATCGTTATTATCTACAAAAGTTACTCGTGGTTCTGTATTGCTTGTTCCTTCGCCAGTCCATCTACCTAAAGTAGATGCAAAACGGTTTGTGTAGTTTAGATTTCTCTCGTATGCTCTATAAATATCACCTCCAACAGAAGCGTATATAAAGGTACTAAAGTCCCAATTTTGATAGTTTAAAGAAAGGGTCCATCCCAATGTGAAATTAGGAAATGGATCTCCTATTTTAGTTCTATCATCAGCATTAATAACACCATCCTTATTAACATCAGCGAATCTAATATCGCCAGGTTGAGCATTATCTTGAGTAGCGTGATTATCTATCTCATCTTGATTCTGGAAAATCCCATCAGTTTTATATCCATAAAAATACCCCGGAGAGAAGCCTTCTTCAAATCGAGTTAAATCTTTCCAAGGTATTCCGTATCCAGAACCCCAAATAAATTTATCTCCATTATTAATCTCTTCTACATTATTTACAGTGGTAGTAACATTTACATTTGTACTCAACTGCAATCCGTTTGAGTAAGTATCATTATACCCAAAAGAGAATTCAAAACCAGAGCTTTTTGTCTTACCAATATTTGAAGGTGGGTTAATCGGTTCTCCTAGATAAAGTGAAAGAGTTGGTGAAAATAAAAGATCATCAACTGTTTTCTGGAAATAATCTGTGGTAATATTGAATTTATTATTGTAGAACGTAAGGTCTACTCCAACATTTACCTGAACTTGAGACTCCCAAGAAACATCGTAATTTGGTATAGATTGCATACTAGATCCACTTACAATATTTCCATCGAAAGTATATTTTGGGAAAGTAGATATTTTAGGAAACTGATAAGGAATATTGTCATTACCAACTGACCCGTAACTACCTCTTACTTTTAAATTATCTATAAATTCTGACTCAAAGAAATCTTCTTTTGAAATAACCCATCCTAATGATCCGGAAGGAAAGAATGCAAATTTATTATTCTGTCCAAAACTAGTTGAACCGTCTACTCTTCCAGTAAATGAGAATAAATATTTACTGTCAAAATCATAATTTATTCTTGTAAAGTAAGACATGTTTCTAGTTACATATTGCCAAGAACCTGAAGTTTGAGATTGCAAATCACCTGTAGCGGCTCCTACATCTGCATAATCCCATGAATTGAATGGAATATCTTGAGCATTAGCAGTAACATTATCACCTGAGTTCTTATTCATTGAAAGACCTAAAACTGTTTCGAAATTATGCATTTCATCAATATTGAAATTATAATTTCCATAAAGTTCCCAAGTATAACTAATGTAATTTGTTTTAGATTCTGAGACTCTATTATGTGTAGAAGTTTTAACTCCTTCCTCATCTTCTGTAACTATTGGCGAAAGATCTTCGTGTGCATTAGTACTGTTATGTCCAACACCGTAATAAACTAATGGATTAAAATTTTTGCTATAAACATCAACATAAGAATAACCAAGTCTAGTAGTGAATTTTAGACCATCAATAACATCGTATTGCAACTCTAATTTACCTGTTACCTTATTAGTGTTATTTTCGTTATGTGTGTCATCTATCTGAGCAAGAGGATTTTTTATTTCTTGTGTAATAGTTTCACTTGTTCCAAACTTTCCATTTTCGTCGTAGGGTTTTACCATAGGGTCAAAATTTAGAGCATTTGACAATACACTACCAATATTATTTTCTGAAAGTGATTTTCCCTGAATATTTACAAAGCCAGTATTAGCTATAAAAGTTAACTTATCTGTTATACTTGTATTGTAGTTTAGAGTAACATTCCCTCTGTTGAAATAAGATTTATCTCCACCTCCTACAATACCCTCTTGACTAAGGTAACCAGCAGAAAGGTAAAAAGATGATTTATCGCTACCACCTGACGCAGTAAAATTGACAGTTGAAATTGGTGCATTTACCAAAACTTCCTTTTGCCAATCTGTACCTCTTCCTAAATTAGAAATATCGTCAAAAACTAATCCCTGACCAGCGTTTGAACTTGCTTCATTAAGAATAGCTGCATATTCGCTCGCATTAAGAACATCTACAGTATTTGTTACTTCCTGAATTCCGTATGAAGAATCAAAACCAAAAGTTGTTTTAGCATTTCTTTTTCCTGATTTTGTTTTAATAACGATAACACCATTTCCTCCTTTTACACCATAAATAGCCGACATTGCAGCATCTTTAAGCACATTCATAGATTCTATATCATTAGGATTTAAAGCATTTAAATCGTCTAATGTTAAAGTTACTCCATCAATAACAACTAGAGGATCTGTTCCTGTATAAGAAGGAATACCTCTAATTAATACTACCGGTTTACCACCAGGAGAACCGTTTCCAATAACATTAACACCAGTTGCTTGTCCTTGCAAAGCATCCTCAGCTCTAACCGGCTGTAAGGCTTCTACAGCTTTTTTGTTTACAGTAGAAACAGCTCCAGATACTTTACCTGCAATTTGAGTTCCATATCCAATAACAACAATATCCTCTAATAATGCAGAGTCCTCTGATAGCTCTACATTAATAATTCCACCGTCTTTAACTACAACCTCTTTAGTTCTCATTCCCATAAAAGAGAAAACTAAAACAGCATCTGATGATGCTACAGAAATAGAATAATTCCCATCAAAATCAGTACTAGTTCCTTGAGTAGTACCCTTTACCACAACACTAACTCCTGGTAGAGTTTCTTGATCTGTGGCGCTAATTACATTCCCATTGATTTGAAGTTCTTGTGCATTAACAATAAACCCAAACATCAACAGCAAAATAGTAGTAAAAAATCTTTTCATAAATTCTTAATTTAATATTTACTTATTCGCACTAACGCAAATAAGAATGATTACTAACAATTGATATGCTAAATATTATAAAGCAAATATGCTATTAAGAAAGATTAAGACAAAGAAAAGAACCCCTACAGTGTATCACTATAGATATAAAACACCTATATAAAACCCCTACAAATCAATAAAATAAAACATGTCAACCAAGCAAACACAAGCTATTACGAATACTTACAGACTATACATTGATTTTTCAAACAAATAGTTTGACGTACTAAATACACTAACCTTTTTTTATTAGTGAAATTATGAAATGATTCAGGTTAAAAAAATATAATACAACTTAACAGAGATATACAATAGAGGCAATAAAGTTAAACCACTCATAGGTATACATATATTATTTTTCACCTAATAACAATTAAACTCTTCATTGTAAATTTGTATTTTCAGAATTGGTTTTAAGTCTATCTCCGCAATATTTGTGGTAGCACAATTAATACAACCCAATAAATTTACTTAGAGATTCATCTTTATCGAGGTTTATTTTTTTTCTAAGTCTATATCTACTCATTTCAACACTACGCGTAGATATGTTCATTAATGATGCTATTTCTTTAGAGGAAAGATTAAGTTTTAAGTATGCACAAAGCTTTAAATCATTTGAGGTTAGTGAAGGAAATTCTTCTCGTAAACGATTAAAGAAGTTTCCGTGTGCATTATTGAAATGCAATTCAAAAGTTAACCAATCTTCATTGTTACGCATTTCAAGGTTAATCTTTTTAAGTAAAGTCTTTATGTCATTCTTCTTATTCTGTTCCTCTTTCTTTTTCGAATAATTTACTAGATCACCTTTCAATTCATTTAGAAGGTCGTTTTTTCTAATATTATTCATAGTAGAAGCCGCTAGTTCATTATTCTTTTTTTCTATTTCTATCCTATAATTCTCCTCTTTAAGAACAAGCAGTTCTTTCTCTGATTCTAAATTTTTTATTTCTAGCTTTTCCTTTTGTCTAATTATTTTATCCTCTTCCTTTTTCCTCAATTCCACCTGCTCTTTCAATATTTTTCTTGAATAGTAGTACCTAACAACAAATAGTAATAGTAGAATTAAAATCAGGTAAATAATTAAAGATAATGGCTTAATGTACCATGGTGACTCTATGCTAAACCTATAAGTTAGCATATCCGATTTTACTCCATCATCACTCAATAATCGTGCTCTTAGAGTATAATCTCCTGGAGGTAGTGCAGGAAAATCTACTATCATACTCTTAGTTGATTTAGCCCAAGACTTACTAATTCCTTCTAGATAATATTCTATATTAAATGTAGACCCTACTTTTAAATTTGGGGCTGAAAACAGAAAATGGGCATAATTATTTCTGTAAGAAATATCACTCCTTGCCTCTTTGCCCAACAACCCTCTTATTGTATCCTTAGAACTAATAAACTGAATTAACCTTAATTTTGGAGCTTTCAATTTACCTTCTTCTTTCTCTAATTTCTCTTTATAGATAGCAAGTCCTATATCTACATTTATTCCATAAGTCTTTTCAGATAACTTAGAGATAAGAGTGAAATCTCCTTTATTATGTCCACCAATATTTGAAAACTTTTCCTGAACTCTTTTGAATTTATTTCCAGATCTTTTTACATACCCAATAGAACTACTAGTTGTATACCAAAAAATATCACCATATTGTGTCAAAGATGTTATCTCTGAAATGCTTTTAAACATTTCACTTGCATAGTCTGACTTTACAAACTTATTTTCAATAGGATTATAATTTTTATAACCTAACGAGCTATAAAAAATTACATCTCCATCAATCAATGTTAGCTTTGCTATTTTACCTGAATTTGGAGAGTCATTAGAATAAAATTCTTTGTCCTCTACATCTAATCCATCTTCAGAAAATTTGATTCTATGATACCCATGTGTAGGATGAGCTATCCATAATTGATTATACTTATCAAATTCTAAAAACCTAGAAGACTCTTTAAGTCCTTCTATCTTACTCTTAAAGATCCACTCATCATTTTCTTTCTTATATATTCTCACTCCGAAATAATTTCCAGAGTATAGAATGTTGTTATGTTGAGGATGCTTTTTAAATAACCACGTTCCAGAACCTTCATATAGGGGTTTTAGTTTACCATCTTTTAAAACATAAGCCCCTTTGTGGTGTCCAACAAAGATATCTCCATCAATTTCTTCCAGTAACCAAACCTGTCCTTGACTACCTTCTATCAATTTCGAAGATTTATCCTTAACATTAATATTTTTAGCAAACAACCCTTGATTAGTACCTAAGTACAACATCGAATCTTTTAAGATACTCGTATAAACTGAGCCAAAATCCTCATGTGCGTCTAATAGATAACTTATAGAACTATTAATTTCTAAATGGCTAATACCTCCATCAATTCCCAACCATAAATTATTTTTAGAATCTTGAAATAAACTTAGAATTGTATTGTTGTAAATTCCTTTTTCCTTGTTTGCATGAAATTTTACTTTCCCATCATATGAGATAATATAAACTCCATTCCTTATCGTTCCGACATACAAATTTCCATCTTCAAATTCCTTTACCGTAAATACGCTATATAGTTTTAAATCCTCACTTACTTTCCAATCAACAGTAGTTAACTTACCATCTTTAAGTTCAAATACACCATCATCATCGGTAAATAATTTAAGTACCTCATCAACTACTACACCTCCCATTATTACAGCTTCAATTTTATCTGAGCCTAATATTTGTTCAAGTTTATTACCTTTTAATTCTAATAATCCTTTTACATCATCATCTATAAAAATTCTCCCATTAGATTTAAACATAAATGAAAAAGTTGATGGTGCAGAAATAAAGCTCAACCCTTTATTCTTTTTATTATAAATATATAAGGATATTGAAGATTGAAAATATAAATTTGCTTCATCTTCATTTATTCTCCAAAAACCCTGATTCTGCTCATCGTATTTCTCAAATATTGGAATATATTTTAAATCTCCGTATAAATCTTTTTCCCAATAACCAAAATTACCATAACCCGAACTATAGAGAATGTCTTCATTGCTATTGTACACACACAAAATATTAGGATCTGCTTCTGCAATGTAATTCTCCCAAACATTACCATCAAACTTAACAAGTCCTTCAGGAGATGCAAAAAACATTTCTCCTTCAGTATTCTCTGTTATACTCCATATCTTAGGATCTAAACTAAAATCTTCGCGAGTGAAATTCTTTATATAAGGATTCCCGGGGACTTCGTACACTTGCCCATATATATGAATAGCATGAGTAAGAATAAAAATAATTAGTAATCTTAATTTCATATATAACATATTAAATATTGTCTAGGTATTTATATATAAGCTCTATTTTCTCGATGAGAATATATCTAATCTGATTTGTGCCAAAATAAAAGGTATATACTTTATTGAATCTAAAACATCGATACAAGTTCTGTTTTTTTTTATGAAAAGTTAACTAAAAAATAGACTAAAATAATATAGGTATAGGTTTTTATCTTTTTTTTATAAAAAAAAGATATTAAAATACAACTCTACATTTCCCCTACCGAATACAATGTGTAAAAAATACAAGAACTATTAAACACTAGTAATTAGCTTTCTACTACGATAATAATCACATGTTTTTTTAACCCTACTAATAACACTTCTATACTGTGAGTTATTGTAGAGGAGTTATTATAGGTAGCCAATTAGTTAAATAATAATTTAGAAACAGATAAATTTTTAACTAATTAATACATAAACACTATGAAGATTATTACATTTTTTTCTATGATGTTGATTTCATCATTAGGATTTGCACAAGCAACACACACAATTGATTTTGAACCAGCTGGTATTGGCAGTGGTTGGTCATGGACTGCATCGGATAATGCTCCGAGTTTTTCTGAAATTACAAAT
The DNA here is from genome assembly GCA_016744755.1 of Ichthyobacteriaceae bacterium. GTDB lineage: Bacteria > Bacteroidota > Bacteroidia > Flavobacteriales > JADGDT01 > JADGDT01. The sequence continues at coordinate 15,153 of JADGDT010000028.1, forward strand.
CCAGTTAGTGGAGGTATAAATACTTCTGCCACAGTTGTAGAATTTATAGCATATACCACAGATCAGAACTGGGCTTTATGCCATACTGACGACAATGGTGAATTCACTTTTGATGCGACTAACTCTACAGTAAAAATTATGGTTTATAAATCCGTAACTAGTAATGTAGCTATTAAACTTGAAGGAACTAGTCCTGATATACAACTTGTAGTTCCTAATACTTTAATCAATCAATGGGAAGAGTTAACTTTTGACTTTTCAGAGAAAATAGGAAGTACTTATAATAAAATTGTAGTTATACCAGATTTCGTAGAGCCATATGTTACTGGTAAAGATAGAACTACTGATAATACGATTTATTTTGATAATATTCAAATTCCTGAAGGTGGTGTTGTAAATGAACCAGAACCAACTTCTGTTTCTCCAATACAACCTGCAAGAGCTGCTGCAGATGTGATATCACTTTTTAGTGATGCATACACAGATATTGCAGTTAGCGAATGGTCTACTACTTGGGATAACTCTGATATTACAGATGTAAACATTCTTGGTGATGATATGAAAAAAGTTGATTTTGGTACCTTTTTAGGAATTCAACTTACTAATGAAATAGATTTATCTGATTTTACACATATGCACTTTGATTACTGGATAACTGATGCTCTTACAGGAAATGAAGTTTTAAATCCAAAATTATCAAATCATGCCGGATTACCTGACACTGCAGGAGAAACAGGTGCTATAATATACACTAACGCTACAACAGCATCAGGGCAATGGGCAACATTTGATTTCCCATTAGCAGACTTTACTAATGCAAGTGCCGGAACTATTGATAGAGATAAAATATATCAAATATTATTAGATTGTTCAGCTACGTTGGACTTAGTATATTTTGATAATATATATTTTTACAAAGGCACCAGTTTAGGAGCTGAAGATTTTAAAATTGAAGGCTTAACAGCTTATCCTAATCCAGCAAATAGTGAGTGGGTAATTTCAACAAAAGATCAAATTATTAACTCAATTGAAGTATATAATATATTAGGGAAAAAGGTGATTTCTTTACAACCAAATGCCTTATCAGTTAAAGTTGATGCTTCAAGTCTATCTACTGGAATGTATTTTTCAACTATTATTACAGAATCAGGAACTGTAAGTAAAAAATTAATAAAGAATTAGAATATCTAATTAATTTTATAGTTAAAAGCCGAACAAATTGTTCGGCTTTTTTATACTTTATAAGTTTTACATAAAAAAATCCCCTACAAATAAATGTAGAGGATTTAATATTTTTAAGCTATTACTAAAAACTATAGTGCGTTAACAAACTTAGTTAATTTAGACTTCAAGTGTCCAGCTTTATTTTTGTGGATGATATTGTTCTTAGCCAATTTATCAACCATACCTAAAACATTAGGTAACATCTTTTCAGCCTCAGCTTTTTCAGCTAGCTTCAAATTTTTAATAGCAGTACGAGTACTCTTATGTTGGTACTTATTACGAATACGTTTAACATCGTTTGAACGAATTCTCTTTAATGCTGATTTGTGATTTGCCATCTTACAATCTTTTTAATTCCGAATGAAGTTTATATTTTCTTCATTCGTTTGTTAATAAATATAAAACGATTCGTTAGAGGTGTGCTTTAATACCAGCCATGGTAAGCACCGAATCAATCGATATTCGAAGATCAACATCAACAACTATTAACTTGTTAACTAGCTCCTATTTTTTCAATGAATAATTATCAATCTTCAATTAACAATTTCTAAACTACTGTAATTGTTAATTCTTAACCGAAAACTGACAATTGATAAAGTAGTCCGTAGGGGAATCGAACCCCTGTTACCAGGATGAAAACCTGGCGTCCTAACCCCTAGACGAACGGACCATTATTTTAATTAAGAATTGTCAATGTTCAATTAACAATTTTTAAACTACTACAATTGTTAATTCTTAATTGAAAACTGACAATTGATAAAGTAGTCCGTAGGGGAATCGAACCCCTGTTACCAGGATGAAAACCTGGCGTCCTAACCCCTAGACGAACGGACCATTA
>JADGDT010000028.1:17314-33178 GCA_016744755.1 Ichthyobacteriaceae bacterium
TTGAAAACTGACAATTGATAAAGTAGTCCGTAGGGGAATCGAACCCCTGTTACCAGGATGAAAACCTGGCGTCCTAACCCCTAGACGAACGGACCATTATTTTAATTAAGAATTGTCAATGTTCAATTAACAATTTTTAAACTACTACAATTGTTAATTCTTAATTGAAAACTGACAATTGATAAAGTAGTCCGTAGGGGAATCGAACCCCTGTTACCAGGATGAAAACCTGGCGTCCTAACCCCTAGACGAACGGACCATTAATTTAATTAAGAATATCCAATTAACAATAATTATTAACTTTAAATTCTTAATTCAAAAAGAGAACTACCTCTTTTTTGCGGATGCAAAGGTACATATTTTTTTGTGTTATGCAAGAGTAGAATAATTTTTTAGGAAATATTTTCAAAATCTCTTAACACCCTTGTTTTACAAGTGCTTGCTGCTGTTGGATTTAATACCTAAACCCAACAACAAATAGCAAATACTATTTAATAAGCTTTAGCAAATAGCACTCTTTTAGTTGAAGGTTTTCCTGTAAGAATACAAGTCCCTTCTTCTTCTTTAGCATCTATAGGAATACAACGAATTGTAGCCTTTGTAAGTTTTTTAATCTCTTCTTCAGTCTCAGCACTACCATCCCAATGAGCTTCTATAAAACCACCTTTGCCTTCTAGCACTTCCTTGAACTCATCGAAACTATCAACCTTAGTTGTGTGCTCTGTTCTATAATCTATAGCCTTTGTAAACAAGCTATTCTGAATCTCTTTTAACAATTCTGAAACATACTCTGCAATACTATCACTTTCTACAACCTCTTTAGTTAAGTTATCTCTACGAGCAACTTCAACAGTTCCGTTTTCGAGATCCTTAGGCCCTATAGCTATCCGAACTGGAACACCTTTAAGTTCCCACTCAGCAAATTTCCAACCTGGTTTATAAGTATCTCTTTTATCAAACTTTACAGAAACACCCATCGCTCTTAGCTCTTTAGTCATTTCTGCAACCTTTTCAGATATTTCATCAAATTGATCATCATTTCTGTAAATAGGAACAATAACAACTTGGTGAGGTGCTAAATTTGGAGGTAGAACTAATCCTTTATCATCTGAGTGAGTCATTATTAATCCACCCATCAAACGTGTAGAAACTCCCCAAGATGTAGCCCATACATGCTCTTTCTTTCCTTCTTTAGAAGTAAATTGAACATCAAATGCTTTAGCAAAATTCTGCCCTAAGAAGTGAGATGTACCAGCCTGAAGAGCTTTCCCATCTTGCATCAAAGCTTCTATACTATATGTTTCTAAAGCACCTGCAAATCTTTCAGATTCAGTTTTAAATCCTCTTATTACAGGCATTGCCATGAAATTTTCTGCAAAATCAGCATAAACATTCATCATCTGCTCTGCCTCAATAATTGCTTCTTTTTTGGTAGCGTGAGCTGTATGCCCTTCTTGCCATAAGAATTCGGCTGTACGTAAAAATAACCTTGTTCTCATTTCCCAACGAACAACATTAGCCCATTGGTTTATAAGTAAAGGTAAATCTCTATAAGATTCTATCCATTTACGGTAAGTATCCCAAATGATAGTTTCTGAAGTTGGTCGAACTATCAATTCTTCTTCCAACTTTGCATCTTCGTCAACCACAACCTTACCATTCTCATCGTTCTTTAAACGGTAATGAGTAACAACAGCACATTCTTTAGCAAAACCATCAACATGACTAGCCTCTTTACTGAAATATGACTTAGGAATAAACAATGGGAAGTAAGCATTTTCATGACCTGTCTCCTTGAACTTTTTATCTAGTTCAGCTTGAATTTTCTCCCATATCGCATATCCGTAAGGCTTGATAACCATCATTCCTCTAACTCCAGAATTTTCAGCTAAGTCAGCCATTACAACTAACTCATTGTACCATTTTGAATAATCCTCAGAACGGCTTGTTAATTTTTTCCCCATAACAAATTATTATTTGGCATAAATTTTGTATTCATCATAAACAGTGAAGTGTTAATCAATTAAAATGGTTGTTTTCAGTAATTTTAATTACCTTTTCACCTCAAAAACATTACACAGATAATTTATCTTTGTTATCCATATAAGCAGGCGCAAAGATAATTATTAAAACAACATATAGATGCAAAAAAAATACACATATTTCTATATCTCAATTTTATCAATTTCATTGGTAGTTTTGAATTCTTGTGCTCCTTCGTCCGATCTATTTTCAGTTGATACAACAAATAATAATGATGGTATTTACTCTAATTCTGTAGATAATAATAATTACAAAGAATATTCCTATACTAACGAGATTGAGAATATTGCAGGAGATCCATCTTTAGGATTGTATGAACCAGAAGACTCAGTATATAACGATTACTTAAGAAACAAATATTTAAACGACGAGACTGCAGAAGCTTACTATAATGTAGATACTTCAAATATTTATTATACCGAAAATTCAAATACCAACATTAGTAACGAAAGTTATAGTAACAATAACTCTTATGGTAATTACAACCCTTACGCCTTAAATATGAGCATTGGGATTGGATTTGGTTATCATAATTATGGGTACCCATTTCCTGGATATGGTGGTTACCCAGGTTACGGTTACCCTGGCTATGGATATTATCCGAGATATGGATATGCAGGTGGTATACCAGGATATGGACATCCTGCATATCCGGGGTCTGAAACACCTATTACAAAAACAAATACTAAGCGTTACTCTAAGGGAAGTAGTTATTCTTCTACAAATAGAAATAGTAATGGAATTAAGTACACTTACAAATCTAGAAAGCCTATATCTAAAAAAAGCAATTCTAATGTAAGTAATAGTAACAATAGTAAAACATACTCTAAATACAGAGGAAGTAATACTCGAAGAACAAAAAGTAATTCTAATAACTCATATTACAAAAAATCTAATTCCAACAATACTTATAAAAGTACAAATACTAGATCAACAAGGTCTTATAATTCTACTTCTAGGAGTTCTAGTAGTAACTCTAGTAGTTCTGGTAGCTCAAGTTCTAGCGGAGGAAATAGAAGTACTAGACGAACTAGATAATTAACACCTTACATTTGTTTGATAACACTTGAAGACATTAACCCATTATGAAAAGATTGTTATTATTATTAATACTTTCATCTCAACTTGTATTTAGTCAAAGTGCTAATGATGCACTTATGATATCTCAGAATAGCATTTATGGCAGTGCAAGGATGACTGCTATGGGCGGTGCATTTACGGCCTTGGGTGGCGATTTATCTGCTATGCAATTAAATCCTGCATCGGGAGCTGTATTTTTAGAAGGTCAAGCTAGTTTATCTTACGGATTATCTGACATTAAAAACAACTCAACTTTTTATAATGGAGGAGGAGAAGATCAAGTAAATTACAATAATATTAATCAGCTGGGAATTGTTTTTGTTATTGATAATTCTGATACATATTCTTCCATTGCTAAATTTGCTTTAGGGTTTAATTATAACAGAACAAATAATTACACTGAAAACATTAGTTTCAGTGGAAATAATAACACCGAGCTAGATGTATTTCATGGTAATGATTTAATGTATAGTGGTTTCAGTTCTATTGCTACATCCTTTGTTCTTTCTTCAAATGGTTACTCTCCTGATCAGTTAGGTGGTGCAGAATATTTAGCTTTTTACACTTATCTGATAGACATGAACACACCTATTGATCCTAACAATCCTGATGAAGGGTCTATTTACTACGACTCAAGGTACCCAACTTATACAGATGATTTTCCAGTTTATGTGATGTCGGCTATACCTAATCATATAGTACAGGACTACTCTATGAATAAAACTGGATACAGCGGACAATATAATTTTTCAGCAAGTTTAGATGTTGGCAACAAGTTTTACCTAGGAGTATCTTACGACAGGTCTACTTTCAACACAATCACAAACACTACGCTTACGGAGTCTGGGTTTGCAACAGATTCTGAAGTGCAAGAATTAACATACAAATCATACACTAGTACATATGGAAATGGAAATGGGTTTTCAATAGGAGCAATTTATAAAGCTACTGATTTTATAAGGTTAGGCGCAACATACCACTCTCCTACTTGGTATAAAATGAGTGATGAATATTATTATGAGCTATCTATAATCAACAAAACATTTAATCCTGAAAGTGAAAGAACTGAGGTTCTCTATTCTGATTACGAAATATCTACTCCTTCTAAGATAGATGCTGGAATAGCTATAGTTGTTGGGAAAAACGGATTAATAAGTGTCGATTATGAATTCATCAATTACTCTTCTATAAATATAGGTTCTAGTAATTATTTTGAATATGAAAATGATGAGATTAGAAATACGATGACTTCTACTCACAACATTAAAATAGGCACTGAGTGGAAAGTGTCATTTATTAGTTTTCGTGCTGGTTACGCATTCTCTCAATCGCCATACAAAAATACAGATTGGCAGTCTGACACACATTCATATTCTTTTGGAACAGGGCTAAACTTTAAAACTTGGAATTTAGATTTGGCATATCAAGCAAGTAGTAGAAATTACGATTACTACATCTACGACACCAACCTTGTTGATGCTGCAAACATAAATAGAACTGAAGGTAACTTTGTTGCTACACTTCGTTTCACTATGTAAAAAATACATCATTTTTAAAATACCCCTCTCAAAAGTAAACTTTCATCATACCATTTATCTAATTGCATGAGGGATAGAAACGGCATCCTTTTTTACACGGTTCCTGAGTGCGGTTGGTGAGCGGAGTCGAACCAGAGCCGAAGGATGAGTGTAAAAAAAATATAGTGAATAGCCCGACCCTTAGATTTTTCAGCTTAGGGGCATGTAATAAAAGCAAAAAAGCTGTATCACAAAATTGCGGTACAGCTTTTTAAATATATTGTAAGTACTAAAATACTTTTATTCTAATTCGAAAGTATCCATAAATGCAGTTGTGTAATTACCTGCGTTATACTTAGGATCATCCATCAATGCTCGGTGGAAAGGAATAGTTGTTTTAATTCCTTCTACTACAAACTCATCTAAAGCACGCTTCATTTTCAGAATAGCTTCTTCTCTAGTTTGTGCCGTTGTAATCAACTTAGCAATCATAGAGTCGTAATAAGGAGGAATTACATACCCTGCATAAACATGAGTATCTACTCTGACTCCGTGTCCACCTGGGACATGGAAGTTGGTGATTTTGCCTGGAGATGGACGGAATCCATTGTAAGGGTCCTCAGCATTAATTCTACACTCTATTGAATGAAGTTTTGGATAGTAGTTTTTCCCTGAAATTGCTATACCCGATGCTACTTTAATTTGCTCGCGAATAAGATCGAAATCAACTACTTGCTCGGTGATAGGATGTTCTACTTGAATACGAGTATTCATCTCCATAAAGTAGAAATTTCTATCCTTATCTACTAAGAATTCAATTGTTCCAGCACCTTCGTACTTAATGGCTTTTGTTGCTAAAACAGCTGCGTTACCCATTCTTTCACGAAGTTCGTCTGTCATAAAAGGCGAAGGAGTTTCCTCTGTCAGTTTTTGATGACGACGCTGTACTGAACAGTCTCTTTCTGATAAGTGACATGCATTACCAAAAGAATCTCCAAGAACTTGTATCTCTATGTGGCGTGGATTAACAATAAGTTTTTCCATGTACATACGATTATCTCCAAATGCGGCCATAGACTCATAACGAGCATCATCCCACGATTTGCGCAAATTTTCTTTCTCTAAAACAGCACGCATACCTTTTCCTCCACCACCGGCAGAAGCTTTAAGCATAACGGGGTAACCCATTTCGTCGGCTAATTTTTCGCACTCTTCAAATTCTTCGATGATACCATCGGACCCTGGTGTCACAGGTACTCCATTTTCCTTCATCGTTGCAATTGCAGTGGCTTTATCGCCCATACGATCAATCATGTCAGGAGTAGCTCCAATGAACTTTACTCCGTGCTCTTCGCAAAGTCTAGAGAAAGCCGAGCTCTCTGCTAGAAATCCATATCCAGGGTGAATAGCATCGGCATTTGTTATTTCGGCAGCAGCAAGTATATTGTGCGAATTCAAATAAGAATCGGCACTTGCTGGAGGTCCTATACAAACTGCTTCGTCTGCAAAGCGAACATGTAGACTATCTATATCTGCTGTAGAATAAACTGCAACAGTTTTGATACCCATCTCGCGAGCAGTACGAATAATACGCAAAGCAATCTCTCCTCGGTTGGCTATTAATATTTTTTTAATCATACGCAAAAGTCTTTGTCTCGGTTTAAGAGACGGTTAATCTTTGGCTTATAATCTTTCAATTAAGAAGGATCAACTAAGAATAATGGTTGGTCGTATTCAACTGGTGAATTCTCATCAACTAAAACTTTAACAATAGTACCTGATACTTCAGATTCAATTTCGTTGAAAAGCTTCATTGCTTCAATAATACAAACCACAGAACCCGAAGATATTTCGTCTCCAACTTTTACAAACACATCTTTGTCTGGCGATGGTTTTCTGTAGAAAGTACCAATAATTGGCGACTTGATTGTGATGTATTTAGAATTATCATCAGCTGGTGCTGCTTCAGCTACTTCTACTACTGGTACTACAGCTGCAGCAGGTGCAACTGGTTGAGCCATCATTTGCTGCGCCATTGGAACTTGCTGTACAATTGTAGTTTCTGTAGATGCTTCGCTACCTGTTTTGATAGTGATTTTTACATCATCCATTTCTAAGGCTACTTCACTAGCTCCTGATTTGGCTACAAACTTAATCAGGTTTTGAATTTCCTTTAAATCCATAATATTAAAATTAATTCTTATTTATGGTTAGTATGCCCATTTTAGATATTGAGCACCCCATGTAAATCCGCCACCAAAAGCAGCGATTACAATATTATCTCCTTTTTTTAATTTATCTTCATAATCCCAAAAAAGTAGAGGGATTGTTCCGTTAGTTGTATTTCCAAATTTATGAATATTAATCATAACTTTATCATTATCTAACCCTGCTCTGCTTCTTGTTGCATCAATAATTCTCTTATTTGCTTGATGAGGTGCTAACCACGCTACATCTTCGGCCGATAAATTATTTCTTTTCATAATTAATTCAGCTGAGTCTGCCATATTTTTAACTGCGTGCTTAAAAACAGTCTTACCATCTTGATAAACGTACTGTTTACCTGCATCTAGAGTCTCATGTGTGATTGGCATTATTGACCCCCCTGCCTCTATTCTCAAGAAATCACGTCCAGCACCATCAGACCTTAAATGCTCGTCTAAAAGGCCTAAACCTTCATCATTTGGTTCAAGAAGAACTCCTGCTCCTCCATCTCCAAAAATAATACATGTATTTCTATCTGTATAATCAATTATAGAAGACATCTTATCGGCACCTATTACAAGTACTTTTTTATATCTACCTGCTTCTATAAAAGCTGCTCCTGTAGACAATCCGTATAAAAAACCCGAACATGCGGCACTTACATCATATCCAAAAGCATTTGTAGCACCAATCCCTGTAGCAACATATGCTGCTGTTGAAGCCACCATCAAGTCTGGTGTGATAGTAGTAACGATAACAAGATCTATATCTTTAGGATCGATTCCACTTTTCTTAATTATTTCTTTTCCAGCTTTTATCGCTATATAAGAAGTTCCTTCACCTTCTTTCTTAAGAATTCTTCTTTCCTTAATTCCAGTACGTGACACAATCCACTCGTCGTTAGTTTCTACCATTGTTTCTAGTTCCGCGTTTGTTAAAACATATTCTGGAACATACCCCCCAACGGCAGTAATTGCTGCAGTGATTTTACCCATTACTTCCTTACTTTTGATAATAATTGTTTGTTTGTATTTTACATAGAATACATTGTATAACATAATTATCTTTCAATAATTCAAATTATACTTAATTTAAGACTGCACTCTTAGTAGATGAAATTTTCATTTTACAACATTTAAGTTCCCCAACTCAAGTGTGAAAAAATCAAGGGCGAAAATTAATTTGTTTTTTTATAACTACAAAGGGTTTTTTACTAATTCTAGTTACTATGCAGGCATAGTAAAGTAGTTAATCTGTTGATTTTTAATACAATACGCAAGACAAAAACATCAATGAGGAAAAAAAAATTAATAGCCAAAAAAAAAGAGCAAAAGATTCAACCATAAGTTGACACCAAAGTATCATAAAATTCACTTAGATTGAAAAAATAGTAATAAAAAAGGGTGGAAATAAATCCACCCTCAAATCAAAATAACAAAATAATTTACAAATAAGACTACATGTTTATATCAATAATAAAACCTTCTATCTCAATCACTTTTCCTTCATCATTATATACTGGGTTAATTGACAAAGCATGTTGCCTTACCTTTCCATCGAAACAAGTTCTATTTGTAGTAACACCATTAAAACTTTCTCCTTCCAATACTTTCCCCATAAATTCTTCTAGCTTATAAAAATCATCTTTACTACGAGCAATTGAATAGTGTTTACCTAAAATATTTATTTTATCATCGCACTTATACATATCTAACCAAGCCTGATTTACATCTAAGTAATTTCCACAACTACTAATCCTGTAATATCCAGCAACACTTTCTTCCACAGTTTTTGCCATGTGTTCTTTACGTTCATCCTCTTCATCAACATCTATTTCTTCCCAACCAGTAAGCATAGCCATAATACTCTCTGTTGGCTTATCCCCTGTAGTTGTTAAATAAACGTGAGCAATTACAAATGCCATCAAAACAAATGCCCCAAATGTATGTATCAAAGCTGTTAATTCTAGACCTTGAGTATGCCAAATACTATCGGGATACAAGTAGTACAAAAAGGCAAAACCTGTGAACACCTGTACTGGTATAACTAATATTTTCAACCCTAAATAAATCATCCTTTGTAGAGGATTAAACTTATTGTAAATAGTTTTATGAGTTGGGTGAGGCGCACCTTTAAATATTCCAAAAATGTAATAATTTATTTGTGCACCAATTAGTTTTGTAGTAGGTATATATTGTTTCCATTCGCCTGTTACAAAATGCCAGAAAACGGCAAATACTATCAGTACAAAAAATGCCCATCCAGCAATATTATGCCAATCTATTGAGTTTTTGAAACCAAATAACTCAAAACCAAAGTGAATTTCAAATCCTGTTAAGGCTAAAAAGAAGATAACTAATGCCTGACTCCAATGCCAAAACCTCTCGAAACTTCTATATATGTATGTATTCTTTTTCATTTCTATTGTTTTTAAAATTTTAGTCTAAACTTCTTCAGTTTTCTTTCCTTTAAAAATTCTGATTCCAGCGTGTATACTCACACCTATCAATGCACCAATTATCATAGCAATACCTATCCAATCTAATAATGAATTCGAATCTCTACCTGTCATATAAAATCCATCAAGATCTTTTAATCTACCATTTGGAGAGTGACATTCTTTACAAGATAATGCTTCTGAGCTTTCAGACACCATGTGGTTAATTGGCCAATACATTTCTGTTTCAACAAATGAATATTTACCACTGTAAGGAATATTTAAACTTTCCATACCTGTACGAGAAGCTTTATCCCAATCGAAATTCTTCCAGTAAGAAGTACTGTCTTTACCGAAAAGGTGAGGAACTATTAAATTCTGATTTTCTGAATCAAATATCTGTTTACCTCTGTGTACTTTTACAGGTATAATTTTTGATTTCGGATCGTGGTAATCTCCTAGTAAAGTATTTAGTTGAAGTACTTGTGTAGAATCAACTTTATCGCCTATCATGTAATGAGAAGCTTTACCGTTTGACCAAACATACTCCGGCTCAACATTTTTAGCCCAAATAAAGTTTCCTTTCTTTGTATGATAACTCATGTTACCCATACTATCTTTTAGTATCAAATCACTTCCATCTGGCTTGTGTTTTCCTGCTGTACTCCAATCCCAATTCATTTTAGTTGCATTAACTTTCGCATAAATAGGAATATGACAAGTCTGACAAGCAATTTTATTTGAGTGAAGGTTCAGATGTTCATTTTCGTGAGGTGCTACGGAGTGACATTGAGAACATTCAACTCTCTGATTGTCTTGTGAAGAGACAGAATATAACTGTCCTGATATCTTATGATGTTCTGTAACGTGACAAGCAGTACATGTCATATCCTTGCCGTCTACAGCCATATGAACATCTACTTTTTTAGTAATATCTTTAAGCTCACTTGCAATATCACCATGTTTTACATTGTTTCCTCCACCACCAGTAAAGTGACAGGCTCCACAATTTTCTTTTTTAGACAAGCCAATATTCTGAGCTATATAATTGTAATCTGGTGGAAGAAAAGTTTTCTTACCAAACTTCTTTTTCTTAGTAACAGGCATTCCTGCTCCAGTAGGAAACTTTTTGTAAGTACCTGTTTGATCGTGGCAAACTATACAATCAATATTTTCGCTCTTTTTGAAGTCGAATTTGTCATCTTTCCAGCCATAGCCAATATGACAACTTGTACATCTAGGTTCGTTTGAACTAGTTCCCATACAAAAATTATTGATAATGTTTTTCTTACCAATATTTACGGTGTCTCCATTTTCGTCAATAGTTTCACGAGACCAATTCCAGTGAGAGGTCATCATAATATCATGATCAGCTTGGTTGTGACAACTAAGACATGCCAGTGTTACATCTTGTGGTCTCTCAAATTTTTGTTTTAAAATTTCAAATTTTGAGTGGTCTACAGTTTTTATAGTGTCAACTTTATAGCTAGCTTCTGCGAAGTGCTCTACTTTTGTATAATCCTTCTCATTAGAATTATCTAGTAGTGTAACTGCAACTATCCAAGGAAGAAGAATTGCAATAAAAGTGAACAAAACTTTAAAAAAGTTCTTTCTTGTTTTCATTTAAATAAGTGATTAATTATTGGTTTTATAGCTTAAGTAATTTATGCAGTTTGTTTTATATATATACTACTATGAGTAGTAATGCTATGCATTACATTATTTTCTTTTTGTTTTGCAGAATGTTTATGTAATACAACAAATATTGGAACAACAATGCTTGATAAAATAATTGTTCCGATGATATATGGATAAATCAATTCATAAAAACTATTTGTTGCTCCAAATTGATTTGCGGTTATTCCTATAACTACTACCAGTATATAGTCTACCATTATTATCGCTGATAGTGTGAATAACGAAACGAAAAAGTGATGAAATTTCATAAATCCAAATATTTTTTATCAATATAGGCTATAGAACTATCTAATATACCTTGATAAGTTGTTACTAATATTATTAATCAAATTTAGGAACAAGAACTATTGTGGGACTATAAATGCAAGTGATGGTTACTTTGGTTTCCTGTGATATTTATCACAGTTTAATCATATTCAAAGCTACACTTAATCATGATTTAGTTTCTTTTTTAATAATATTTTTGCTAAGCAAAAATCATTTATATCAAAATAATTGCTCACACATCAAAACAAATTTTATATGGTATCTCAAGAAAATAATTGTAGAATCTGTCAAGAGAAATCTTGCGCTAGTAAAGTACTTAGTATAGGTAATCTTGACATACTAGGAAACAGTTGTAGGACTATGACCATTTCTAAAGGCGAGACTATTTTACACGAGGGAAGTCTTACTTCTCATGTTATTTACCTTAGAAGTGGTCTTGTTAAAGAAACTGTAAAAGGAATCGACAGTCAGGAACAAATATTTAAAATAATAAAGGGCAAAACATATTTAGGAATGTCTTCTTTATTTGGCGATACTATAAATCATTTTTCATACAAAGCACTTAGCGATCTAACAGTTTGTCATATTGAAATAAGTGCGTTCAAACAACTAATGTTAGAAAATGCAGAATTCACATATAAAATAATGGAAAGTCAATGTAAAGAAAACCTTCACAACTACGACAAACTTTTAAAACAAGGACAGAAAAAAATATTTGGCAGATTGGCTGATGCCCTACTTTACTTTTCGGAAGATATTTTTGAAAATAAAAAATTTACTCTCCCACTTACTCAGCAAGAAGTTGCAAATTTCATAGGAACATCTAGAGAAAGTACAGCAAGAGGTCTATCTAATTTCAGGCAAAATGGAATAATTTCAGTAAATAATTCAGTAGTAGAAATACTAGACCTAAACTGTTTGAAACAAGTTAGTAGAACGGGATAAGACAAAGAAACTGGAAGCTGAAAACTGGAAGTAGATTCTGACTTCCAGCTTCGATCTTAATAATTTAATCTCTCCTGTATTGAGAAGTTTCTTCAAACAGGTATTCAAATATATCCTGATCAGTTTCTGTAAATTCAACATTCTTACGAGCCATCATCAACTTTGCTGTTTCTATAGCTTTGTTAGTTCTGTAGGTAATAGTTTTAGAAGCTCCTCCCCAGCTGTAAGATGGAATAAAATTTCTAGGGAATCCTGCTCCAAAAACATTAGCATTCACTCCTACTACAGTTCCAGTATTAAACATTGTGTTTATTGCCGATTTTGAATGATCACCCATAATTAAACCACAAAACTGAAGCCCTGTTGAAATAAATCTCCCTTCGGGATAATTCCATACCTTCACTTCTGCATAATTATTTTTAAGGTTCGAGTTGTTTGTGTCGGCACCAAGATTACACCATTCGCCTAAAACAGCATTTCCTAAATAACCCTCGTGTCCTTTATTTGAATACGCTGTAAGTACAACATTCTTAACTTCTCCCCCAACAGTACTATCAGGGCCTACAGTTGTTGCTCCATAAACTTTTGCTCCCATTTTCAGAACAGAATTTTCGCATAACGCTAAACCTCCTCTAACAGAAACATTCTCCATAACCAAAGCATTCTTTCCAATATATATTGGAGCATCTTTAGCATTCAAAACAGAAAACTCCACTTCTGCTCCTTCCTCAATAAATATGTTCTCAGGATTTAAAACTCTGTTAGTTTTACTAATAGGTTCAGACTCTCTACCTACTGTAATGAGTTGGAAATCTTCTCTAAGCGCTCTATCATTATTCTGAAATATATCCCAAGGATATTCTATGTGTAACAAATCACCTTCAAAGTCAATTCTAGTGTATTCACTCAACTCAGGCTCCTCGTCCTTAACCGTAACAAAAGCCAATAAATTATCATTGTAATAAATAGCTTCTCTCTCTTTTAGAGAAAAAAGAATTTCTACCAATTTTTCCGTTGGACAAAACGATGAATTTATCATCAAATTTATTTCATCCTCAACTATTGGAAATTTCTTGCTTAAATAATCTTCCGTTAAAGTAGATGTTGTGTATCCGAGGTGTTTCTCCCACTTTTCTCGAATAGTGAGAATACCAATTCGCAGTTCAGCAACTGGTCTAGTATAAGTTAAAGGCAAAAGATTTCCACGTTCCTCGCCATCAAACAAAATGTAATTCATTAAGATCTTAAATTTACGAACACTGCACATGCTCTGTTTTTCTACATCGCAAATATAAGCACAAAAAAAAGAGCCTTCCAAATAAATGAAAAGCTCTTAAAATATATTTTTGCGAAATTATTTCTTGAATTTCGAATATTTAGTTTTGAATTTATCAATACGTCCTGCAGTATCAATAAGTTTAGTCTTACCTGTATAGAATGGATGAGATGTATTAGAAATTTCTAATTTTACTAATGCATACTCTGTACCATCAACCTCGATAGTATCTTTAGTTTCGATTGTTGATTTTGTCAACCAAGTCTCGCCGTTCGACATATCTTTGAAGGCAACAACTCTATAGTCCTCTGGATGAATTCCTTTTCTCATTTTATTTGTATTGTATTTTTTGTAAATCCTTTTCTTTTTTCGGACTGCAAAAATAGTTAATAATTATAAATTAGCAAAAACTTTTTACAAGTAATTGCAAATAAATATTATAGACACCCTTAGGTAAGTCGGGAACTATAACTTTTGATGACAAATTGGTATTGTTTCTCATCAAAATAGAGCGGTGCAAATGTAAAATTAATTTTCTAATTAAAAAGTTAATTAATTCTATTTTTTAAGAGAGCCAAATCCGGTCATCCGTTTGTAGTTTTGTTTTCCAAGGCAGTTCGCAATAGCCTTGCAAGGGTCTGTGCTTAGGCACAGCCATCGCAACGCTTTGCTTACTTGCCTTGGCAAACAAAATCTACCACTCCTACCCGGGGCAAAAAAACATCAAATCCTAAAAACGTGTATAGTTCCTCGTAGTGTCTGGATAAAAAAATAATGTCGTCTATTAAAAAATCTATTCGAATATCAAAATTTATTAATACTTATTGAATATTTTATTGTTTAAATATTGGTACTCTACCACGAATGTTGTGGAAATTTGAATAAATTATATCCTTAAGAAAATAAAAAATTAAGGGTTTAAAGGATTATAGGATTACTGTACCTATTGTTTACTCTGTAATACTCTAATCTTATAATCTAATTTTTACTCTACTACTCTTTTGTTTTCCACAAAAATCAGGGTAGAACCTAAATATTTAAGAACAAGGAATACTGATTAACAATTTTATGTTTTTTGATTCATTTTCAAAAATGACTCTTCGAAATCTGCAACATTCGCAGTATTTAGTGAAACATTAAATCACTCAGGGCAAAAGATAGTATCTTTTGCCCTGTTAAATCACTATAGCTTTAACTCATTGATTAAATAAAATTGTAAATTTGCAAACTTATTTTTTACAGGATATGGCAATAAAAGACAACAACATAGAAGTATACGGTGCAAGAGTGCATAATTTGAAGAATATTGATGTGACTATTCCTCGCGAAAAACTAGTTGTAATAACTGGTTTAAGTGGTAGCGGAAAATCATCCTTAGCTTTCGATACTATTTATGCTGAAGGTCAGCGTAGATATATAGAAACTTTTTCGGCTTATGCTCGTCAATTCCTTGGTGGATTAGAAAGACCCGATGTCGACAAGATCGAAGGATTAAGTCCTGTAATTTCTATTGAACAAAAAACAGTAAATAAAAATCCTAGATCAACCGTTGGTACAATTACTGAGATTTACGATTTCCTTCGTTTGCTTTTTGCTAGAGCTGCCGATGCATATTCTTTCAATACAGGAGAGAAAATGGTTCAGTACAACGATGAGCAAATAGCCGAACTAATAAAAAAAGACTTCGCTGGAGAAAAAATATTAATTCTTGCTCCAGTAATAAGATCTCGAAAAGGGCACTATCGCGAGCTTTTCGAAAGCATATCGAAACAAGGTTTCCTTAGAGTAAGAGTAGATGGCGAAATAAAAGAAATAGAACGTGGAATGCGAGTTGATCGTTACAAAACTCACGACATAGAAACTGTTATAGATAGAATGATTATTGACGAACACGTTGACAAAAGACTTGACGATTCTATAACAACAGCTATGTATCACGGTAATAACGTGATGATGGTTGCTGATTTTGAAAATAAAAATGTTAGATTCTTTTCTAGAAGCTTAATGTGTCCAACCACAGGTATTGCATACCCTAGTCCCGAACCAAACACATTTTCTTTCAACTCGCCAAAAGGAGCTTGCAAGCATTGCAACGGACTTGGAATAATGAAAGAAGTTGATGTAAATAAAATAATCCCAGATCCGAAATTATCAATTAAAAGTGGTGGAATTGCTCCAATAGGCGAGCAAAAGAAATCGTGGATTTTTAGCCAATTACAAATAATTGGAGCTAGGTATGATTTTGATATGAACACTCCTATCAAAAAAATATCTAAAGAAGCAATGAATGTAATCTTGTATGGTGGCGATGAAAAATTCTCGGTAAAAAAAGAAAATATCGGCATCACTCGTGAGTACAAAATAGATTTCGAAGGAATAGTCCATTTTATAGAAGA
>JADGDT010000152.1 GCA_016744755.1 Ichthyobacteriaceae bacterium
TTTTTTTATAACTACAACTCCTAATAAAAACGGTTCTACCATTAATTTAGTGGAACAATCGTCACCTTGAGCGAAACCGAAAGGTCTATTCCAAAATAGTTCATATTATGTTATCACTGTAGCTATAGATGTTTCGACTACATTTCCTTTTGTTGCACAAAGGAAATTACGCTCAACATGACGAATATTCTAAATTATAAAATCCACACAAATGAGGATAGAACCATTAAAATAACAGTAGAACCATAAAAACAAATAAAGTCATTCTAACATTTTTACCTATATTCACACCAAACTAAACCCCATTATAATATGCATAATTTTTATTGTATCAAATGTGGATCTTATAATGGTAAGGCAACTCACACCTGTATTAATTGCGGGGAAACTCTTATCCAACCCAATAGTGATATTCAATCTATAAAAGATGAATTATTAGCAATTAAATTAGAATATGATTCTAAAATAGACAATCTTTTAAATAAGATTGAATTATTAGATGCCAAAAAACCAGAAATAGAAGACATAGGATTAGAACATATTCCTAGTTATTCCCAATCTGAAAATGATGTAAAGGATAGCACTACTATTGAAGATAACACTATAAATGATTCTTCTATAGTTAATACTATTGATGAAGATGTAATAAACGACCCTTCTATAGCTAATACTATTGAAGATATAAATACCCAAGAAATAAGTATAGATTTTGAAACAACACATGAAAATCATCAAAAAAAGCAAAAAACAAAAAGGAAATCTATTTTTAAATTACTAAAATCAATACCTTTTATTTCTATTTTATTAGAAATGATGGGTTCTCCATTCGCAAGTGTTTGGGATTATTTGATGAAAATTTATACCAAATATAAAGACAAGAACCAACTCCCTGTATTTTTTATGACAATGGCAGGTGTTGGAGCTTTATTATTTGGCTTTGGTTATTTAATGCAACTTTCCATTGGCTACTTTGGCGAATTAAGCGAAATAGTAAAGATATTATTCGGCTTTGCTAGTTCAATAGCCATTACATTTTGGGCAACTAAATTGTATAAAAAAGAAGATAAATATAAAGATTTTAGTTCTGCATTAATAGGGCTTTCAGTGTCTATGAACTATTTATTTGTATATTTTCTAACAGATATATCAGGCTATAATATATTTCTTTCATCTTCTATTCTAGGCTTTGCATTAATTATAGCTAATACAGTTTTTGCCATATTTTTTGCTCTGAAATACGAAACTAAAATTGTAGCTATTTTAAGTTTGCTAGGAGGCTCGTTTGCACCATTTTACTTAAATAGCGATGATAGTTCTATAACTTATTTTGCATATTTATGGGTACTAAGTTTATCTAGTATATATGTTGCCAATAAAATTAAATGGAAAACCTTAGGAGCTATAACATTTGTAACATCTTCATCAATAATAGAACTTGCAATATTCGATAGTTTAGACTCGTTTTCACTAATAGGATACACCGTAATATTCCATGCTTTTGCATATCTATTTATTTGGTTTAGTCTTTTTGAGGGCAAGAAGCTATCAGAAACATTAAATAAAACAGCAGTAATATTAATTGCAACAAATATTAGTATTTTCCTTTTTAATCTTTACTTTTTATTTAATAATTCGGAATTGTACACGATACTAGGGATTATATATTTAGTAAATTCCTTGTTATTTTTCCCAACATTATGGGTAATAAATAAACAAGCAAGCAAACAAAGTAAGCTGTTGATTTTGGTAATATCCGGAACTTTTGTTGCACTTGCTATTCCTGCTCTTTTCGATAAACATTTAATAGGCCTATTTTGGTCTATAGAATCTCTAGGACTTGTTTTCCTTGGATATATTTATTCTATACCATCGGTTAGAAAAGAAGGTTATTTGCTCTTACTCATAGCAATTTTAAAAATACTTATTTCTTTTGATGGATTATGGTTTGTATCTAATTCTGAAATTCTTTTCACATTAGCATATTTCAACTTAGTTATTCTTGGAATAATAATAGGTATAGTTATTTTTCTATTATATAAATTTAGAATAGATAATCTAAAATATGAAAATAAATTATCAGTATTCACAAGGAATATTGCGAGTGTTTGGTTTTTGACAATCTATATAATTACTGCAAGTTTTTTCACCATAAACTGGTTAGCATTTACAGCTGTATTATCCTCATTTATTGTTATCACAGTTGGGTTCAAATTCAAATTAAGATTTAGTAAACTTTTAGGTCTAGCTACGTTTATAGCTAGTGTTTTATATTCGTCAATATTTGCTACTATTGATATTATAGAACAATGGAATAACAATATATACTCTGTAGGATATGCAAATTTAGGAGGAATAGGACTGTACTTAGTCACTTATGCTATTGTGATGTTTGCGATATTTAAGAAAAATAATTTTACTGTAAAAAAGGAAATCAGGTCTATTATTAGATATATATACAATACTATTTCTATTTGGTTTACTATTATTTTCCTTGTTACAAGCTTTTATTTTATTGAAGAATACACCTACGTTATTGCAATAATACCAATGTTTGGGCTGATATATCTTGGTAATAAAAATAAACTTATTTTTAGTGAATATCTAGGATTGGGTTATAGTATTATTATCATAATTGGGATAATTACATCTGCTATAGAAATGGAAACATTAAGATTCTCTAAACAATTACTTTGGGGGAAGATAACAATGGTAGAGCTTATGTTTACTATGTGGTTTTTAAAAGCTTTCTACAATAAATTGCTAAATGGAAATAAGAATAGTAATTCTCTAAATAGATTACGAGAGATATTTTATTGGATAATTCCTCTTACAATAATCTCGCCAGTAAAGCACAATTTCCCTGACTTTATTCCTGTAGCATTATGGTTATCCACATTAATTTCTTTTGCTATTTTCGAAGTTACTAAACGTAAATCGTTGGTTGTAGAATTTACAATACTTGCAGCTATTGCGGCTATAACAGGATTAACATCAGGATATTATTATGCAATACCTGTGTCATTGGTAGTATTGGCTGTTATGTTTATTAGAACTAATGGGTACAAAATAAACAAAAATTCAAAAATTGAATTCACTCATATTTTTATCCCTACTATTTATTACATAGGAGCTAGTATCTTTGTAGTTTCATCTGAAATTTTCAATAGTATTTCTATTGGATTTATAATGTCGTCTTTATATTTCTCTATTATTGTAATATTTAGAGATAAAATTATTCTTCTCAAAAACAATTACTTAGTTTCCTTTTGGGGGTCACTTGTTCTATCAGTTTTTGCAATTTTATCAAATTATGTATCAGGCAGTCTTTCAGATCAAGTACTATCGTTTATTCCCCTAATTCCTATTGGATTATTACTATATGGCAAAAACACCGTTTATCACAATAAAAAAACCATAATTTGGATAGGTTTGATAACTATTTTTAATATAATGGTATTAGCTACTTACGCTGTCGTATTATCCGATACACAAATTACAATTGCTCTAATTATTCATGCAATTATTGTATTATTTTATTCTATGAAACTCCATTATAAATTTATGGTTTGGCTAAGTGTAGCACTTTTTGTAATTACAATAATAAAACTAATTTTTTGGGATATTGCTCATTTCAATATGTTGCAAAAAGTAATAGTATTTATAGTTATTGGAGCTTTACTAATAGGAGCTTCTTTCTTATATGTGAAATTGAAAGAAAGATTTGAAAAAAATGATAAATAAATAATGATACTACCACCCCGATAGCTATCGGGGTTTTGGAATAATCGTCACCTTGTTAACATCTATATTTGACAATAATAAATCTAAACTTTATAAGATTGTAGTTAATGAGCACAGAGAGTTAGCCGCTCAACAATTAATAATGACATCTCCTACAGTTGTTTTTTACGAAAATGGAAAAGAACTTTTTAGAGAAAGTGGATTTATTGATTTACAAAAAATAGATAGAAATTTAGGGATGATTACTTCTTAGTAGAAGTTTTTTCTTGAAGATATTAATGCCTGTGACTTTTGTTGTGGGTATTTTTTTTGCACTTTTATTTTTAAAATATCCTTTACTTGTTACCTTTGAAGGTAATTAAAGAAAAATATAATGAAATCTATTTTTAATTTTGATACCCAAGCAGGTACTTACGATGAATACTATATCACAGATTTAGGTATCGCAATTGATAAATCGGAAAAAGAGTGTGTGAAAAAGTTTTTAGATTCTATACCTAAAGGAAATATACTTGAATTAGGCTGTGGAACAGGTCATTGGTCTGAATGGATTTCACAACAAGGATTTGAGGTATATGGAATTGATATTGCTAAAAAAATGTTGGCAAAAGCAGACAGTAAAAATATTCCAAATTGCAAGTTTGAGTTTATGAGTATGACAGATTTGAAATTTGATGATGCATCTGTAGATAATATTATTGCAATAACATCTCTTGAATTTAGTGTGGATTTAGATAAAACATTCTCTGAGATTAAAAGAGTTTTAAAACCAAACGGTTTTTTTATTGCAGCAGTACTTAATAGTAAATCAGTTATTGGAATAACAAAAAAGAGTAACCCAACATTTGTAAATGCTAATTTCTTCACATCAGAAGAGTTGAGTTTGCGGCTAGATAGTTTTGGGAATCCAGATTTTTGTGAGGCGGCTTTTCTTAACGATAAGTTTGAGGTTGATAAAAATTCTGAGCCAGCTATGATAGTTGGATGTGTGAAAAACACTAAATCCCAATTTTAACCTTATGAAAATTTCTGTAGAAATAAGTATGTATCCGCTAGATGCAGATTACAATCAAAAAGTGATGAATTTTGTAAATAGCCTTTATAGTTTCGATAACATAGAGATTGAAAGTAACCACATGAGCACATTAATTTGGGGAGAATATGACGATGTTATGAATTGTTTAAATACATCTATGAAAGATTCATTTGAAGAGTTACAAAGCTCTATGGTAATTAAAATATCTAACGGTTGTAAAGTAAAATAAACTCACTTCAGAAATATTCAACTAGTTCTAGTAAATATATGTATCAATAGTTACTTTTGTTGCTTAATTGCAAGACAAATATAATGCTAGATAAAAAGTATATAAAAGAACAGTTTCCTATATTAAATCAGAAAATTCATAAACGAGATTTAATTTACTTCGATAACGGTGCTACTTCGCAAACACCCAACGTTGTAGTAGATTCAATTTCGGGATATTACTCTACAATTAATTCAAATGTTCATAGAGGTATTCATACCCTTAGTCAAAAAGCCACTGTTGCTATGGAAGATGCAAGGGAGGTAGTTAAGAAGCACCTAAATGCAAAATCCGAAAAAGAAATAATTTTCACAAAAGGCACTACAGATGGAATAAATATTATTGCTCATGCAATGCGCTTTATTCTTAAAAAAGGAGATGAGGTAATTATTTCGCAATTAGAACATCATTCAAATATTGTTCCTTGGCAAATGGCTTGTGAGATAACTGGAGCCACGCTTAAATATATTCCTATCAACAAAAAAGGAGAATTAATTATGGGAGAATTTGATAAATTATTATCAGATAAAACCATAATTGTTTCTGTAAATCATGTTTCAAATGCATTAGGAACAATTAATCCTGTTTCCGAAATTATAGAGAAGGCTCATAACGTTGGGGCATTAGTTTTTATTGATGGTGCTCAATCTATACCTCACATGAAAGTAGATGTACAAGATCTTGATGCCGATTTCTATGCTTTCTCTGGACATAAAGTTTACGGACCAACAGGTGTTGGTATTTTATATGGTAAAGAAGAAATACTAAATAGTTTAAAGCCATACCAAGGTGGGGGGGAGATGATAAAAGAAGTTACTCTAGAGAGAACTATTTATGCCGATGTACCTTTTAGGTTTGAGGCAGGAACTCCCAATATTGAAGGTAATATTGCATTGGCTTCAGCTATAAATTTCATTAATAAAATAGGGGTTGATAATATTTCTAAACATGAAGATGAACTTCTTATATATGCAACTGAAAAACTGACACAACTTGGAGGTATTGATTTTTACGGCACAAGTAAACATAAATCAGGAGTAATATCTTTCAATCTAAAAGGCGCTCATTCGTCTGATGTTGGGGCAATACTAGATAAATTAGGAATAGCAGTTCGTACAGGTCAGCATTGTACACAGCCAATTATGGATTATTTTGGTATATCTGGCACAGTTAGGATTTCATTTGCAATTTATAATACAAAAGAAGAAATAGATACTTTTATTAAGGCAATGGAAAGAGTTAAAATGATGCTGATGTAGATGAAGGAGGTCAAA
>JADGDT010000153.1 GCA_016744755.1 Ichthyobacteriaceae bacterium
TCACCTATAACTTTGCAGAAGCTTCCCTTGGTCGCTCTACAAAGTTGAGGTTCATAAATTATTACAAATACAAGCTACCGTTTCTATCCCTGCCAGAAAAGCAATCTATAGCCTCTAAATTTAAACAAAGAATTATACTGTTATTTTAATGATTCGCTATCATTTATATGAATATTATAAATTAGAAAATCCGTCATTAGCTCATTGGAGTTTTTTTTCGAAAAAAACTTAGGCCTCAAGGTGACGGTTGTTCCTCTAAATTAGAGGTAGAACCAACAAAAATAAACGAGATAGATAATTACATCTATTCGTTGTTGTGAAAAAAAATATTACATAACTTCACATTAAATTTATTTTCAACTCTTATGAAAAAAATCATACTACTAATATTCATGTTAACTTCTATATCGGCATACAGTCAAGATAGGCATTACTGGTACCAACAATTTGGAGGTAGATCTAGCATGCTTGGTGGTGCTGTAGTTGGTGATGTAAGAGACAATAGTTCTACTTTTTACAATCCAGCTGCACTTGGTTTTATAGAAAACAATATGCTCTCTATAAGTGCTAATGCCTACAATCTTGGTTATTTCAAAATTGATGATGCATTAGGAGAGGATGTAGATGTTCACAGTTATCCTTTTTTAATATACCCTCAGTTAATTGGTGGTTTTGTTCCTTTTACCAAAAACCAAAAATGGAAATGGGGCTACTCTTTACTAACACGTAACAATAGTAGTTTTACAATATTTTCTAGGTACGACGACACTAGAGATGCTATCCCAAATATCCAAGGAGATGAAGCATTTGTAGCGGGATATGAGATTCAGGCTACAAAACAAGAACAGTGGGGAGGAATTACAGTAGGTAGGAAACTAAACGAACATTGGTCTTTTGGTACTTCAATGTTTGTCTCTTACAAGTCGGTACACGGATCGGAGAGAGTTTTTTACAAAGCATTTCCACAAACCGATACTCCAAAAGATTTAAACGGTAACGATGTTCCTTTTTATGTAGCAAAACTAGGCGAAAATAGATTTTACGATGTTCCAGTTGTAAACCTCATCTGGAAACTAGGTTTGGCTGCAGAATATGGAGATTGGAAATTTGGTTTTACATCTACTATGCCAGCCATCAATTTTGGATTTATAAATTTTGGAGAATCTCAAAGAGAACTAGAAGTAAGTAATTTGAATTTAGAAGATATATTTTTAACAGACTATTTGGAGATAGGAAGACAGGAAAACAATCCTACATCTGCAAAAACACCACTATCTTTTGCAGGTGGTTTATCTAAAAAAATACCTAATGGAAAAATTCTTTTTAGCACCGAGTATTTCTTTGCCGTTGGAACACATAATTTGAGTGAAGCTAGCAACTACAATGTTTCTACCACACCAGGGTTATCACTAGAAAGAGAACCTAACCTAGATGTTGCCGAAGCATACAAGGCAGTACTAAACATGTCTTTGGCATTAGAGTATCAAATACTAGAAAACTGGAACTTATTAACTTCTGCCAGAACCGATTTCAACAATCATGCTGATGTTGTTTACGAAGAGGAACCTCCTATTGAACCATATTATTCTCCTTGGGATTTATATCATTTCACTTTGGGAGCTCAACATCTTGGAGAAAAAAGCAACTTAACAGCTGGGATACAATACACTATTGGCACTGGAAGTTCGGAGCAATATCAAAATTTCACAGACCCCGACAATACTACAATAGAAGGGATCCTAAATCCTAAACTTAATGACATGCACTATCAATACCACGGTTTTAATTTCACAATTAGTTATACCTACATGTTTAAAGAGTAATTATCAATTAAATTTTCCTTTTACCGTTTAAGGTATTTACTCTCATAGTAGCTTCACACACCACGAGGTCTAATTTTACTCAAACAATAAACAAACTGGAGTTGGAGCATTTATTTCTGCTACAAATTTCAACATTCCAGTTTCTTCATTCCTTAAAAATGAAGTGATATTATTTGATTTCTGATTGGCTACTAACAAAAACTTCTCATTGGGTGATAATGAAAAATTCCTAGGCCAGTTGCCTTTTACACTGTGATGTGAAACTGTAGTTAACTCGCCATTATTTTTATCAATAGCAAAAACAACTATACTGTTATGTCCTCTATTTGATGCGTATAAAAATTTTCCATCAGAAGAAATATGAATATCAGCACAGTAGCTTTCTCCTTTAAAATTATCAGGTAAAGTAGAAGTACTATTATTCAACTCATAAACACCATTATTGTTTTTTTTAACCAACGACACAGTACTATTCAGTTCGTTAACAACATAAATCCATCCCTTAGAGTGAATAGACAAATGCCTTGGCCCTGCTCTTTCTTCCATAGAAAGTTTTTGGGTTATTGAAGAAAGCTTAGATGAATCTTCAAGCACTTGAGAAAATAATAATTCGTTTGTACCTAAATCTACGCTTATAATCTCATTAGTTTCTGGTACAAACCATGCCGAATGTGCATGAGCTTTGTCTTGTCTTTTGCTAATTTCTTTACTTGAATGTTGCTGTAAATCTAATAATTCTGATAAACTTCCGTCTTCTTTTAATTTTAATAAACCAACGTTACCTCCAGTATAATTTGCAACTAGTACATTCCCAAATTCATCAATATTTACAAAGCACGGATGAGCACCACCAGAGCTACTTTTGCTCAAAAACCCTAGCTTATCATCATTAATCTTAAAGGATTCAACAGTCCCTTTGCCATCTGCTGTATTAATTTCGTTACAGGCTATTAAAAAACGATTATCGCTACTCAAAGTTAAAAAAGATGGATTATCTGATTTTGCCACTAAACCAATAGAATCTAATTTACCATCAGTAGAAATACTGTATTTATAAACCCCTTCGCTATCTCCATCGGTATATGTTCCAACGTAAAAAGAATTATTCTCTTTCATTGATTTATCTTCTTTTTGATTTGAATTACAGCTAAAAATCACAGACATTGCTATTATTGAAAATATGTACTTCATTGTTTAATAAATAATTTTAGATTAAAGTATGATTTAATATCCATTATAATGTTTCATCATAGTTTAAATAACTTCATCACAACGCTAACTACTTCATCATTAATAATTTCTACATAATATAAGCTTCTTTACATTTACAGTGTTGAAATATTAAAACAACATAGATGACAAAAGATGAAAGTAATTATGGTAAATTTCACGCAATCGCAATATTGATGATTGTACTTATTTTTTTGTTAAAGCTTTCAAGCTCTAGTACACCAATGAAACCAAACCATGAAGAGTTAAATACTCATCAAAGCTCTATACCAAATTATACTAATTAACATTAGGAGAATGTAAATAGGCTCGGAAAAGACATTTAACTTAATATACAAGCGATACCAATAGTCAATCTATTTTGTGTCGCTTTTTTTGCTCAAATAATAAAAGTTGATAACTGTGATGAGGCTATTAGTTATTATTACAGGAATAGATCCTATCATAAATCCATAAGCCACAAATGCCAAGCATCCAAATGAATTAACAATACGTAACTTTTTAATATTTTTTAAGGTGAATGATAACGCCACTAAAATAGAGGCTAAATATCCTATGTATTCTATATAGTTGTCTGACATGTATTTTTTTTAAAGGTTTGCAAGCTACGGACACTTATATATTTTACAACTACAATTTTCAAATAAAAAAATATACTCTAACGAACAAGTAACTTTAGAGTGTATTTTATTTTCAATCAAATAATATCATTAAGACCTAATTATTGAAATAAACTTTGAAATAGTTTCAAAATCATTCTTCTCTGAAACAGATTTCACAAAAGCACTCCCAATAATTGCACCAGATGCATAATCACATGCTTGAGAGAAAGTTTCGTTGTTAGAAATTCCAAATCCTATTACCAAAGGATTTTTCAAATTCATGTTTTTTACTCTTTTAAAATAATCTACTTGAACTTGATTAATATCGCTCTTAGAACCAGTTGTAGATGCCGATGATACCAAGTAAATAAAAGAGTTACTTATTGCATCTATCTCCCTTATTCTTTCTTCAGAGGTTTGTGGAGTAACTAAAAAAACATTTACCAAACCGTACTTTTCAAATTTAGTTTTGTACTCTTCCTCATAAACCTTTAGAGATAAATCAGGAAGTATAAGTCCACTAATTCCTCCATCAACACAAGCTTGCAAAAACTTATCGTCGCCATAGCGCATCATCTGGTTTACGTATCCCATTGCTATTAACGGCAAATAAACATCTTGTTTAATTGATTTTAGTTGCTCAAAATAAATATCTAAATTCATTCCGTTTGCCAATGCTTTCTCACTACTATCTTGTATTGTTGGACCATCGGCCATAGGATCAGAAAAAGGCATTCCTACCTCTATAAAATCTACTCCCGATTTTTCTAAACCTTTAATAATTTCGCCCGTAGTTTCCAATTTCGGATAACCCGCAGTGAAGTATATCGATAAAATATCGCTTTTCTTATTTTTAAATAACTCTTGTAACTTGTTCATTTTTTTAGCTTTTAGCTATTAGCCTTTGGCCTTTAGCTTTAATCAATTAATAATACAGTGAGCCAAAAGCTAATAGCTAACGGCCAATTGCTACTAATACCCCAATTCTCTTTGATAAGTTTCCATATCCTTATCGCCTCTACCAGATAAATTCACAACAATTGTATCAGTATCTTTAATCTCAATTTTAGATAGTACTGCAAGTGCATGAGCCGATTCT
This sequence comes from Ichthyobacteriaceae bacterium, assembly GCA_016744755.1. GTDB lineage: Bacteria > Bacteroidota > Bacteroidia > Flavobacteriales > JADGDT01 > JADGDT01. The sequence continues at coordinate 4,755 of JADGDT010000153.1, forward strand.
AAAGCAGGAATAATTCCCTCTAATCTTGTTAATTCTAAAGCTGAATCTAATGCTTCCTTATCTGTAGCACTCAAAAATACACCTCTGTGCGATGCAAATAAATGAGCGTGTAAAGGCCCAATTCCAGGGTAATCTAATCCTGCCGAAATTGAGTAAGGCTCAGTAATTTGTCCGAAATCGTCTTGCATAAGTAGAGTTTTACTTCCGTGAATTATACCTGGTGTACCAATAGTTGTTGTCGCAGCTGTTTCGCCTGTATCTACTCCCTTACCAGAAGCTTCTACTGCTATTAGCTCCACATCTTCATCATCTAAATAATGATAGTATGCTCCAGCAGCATTACTTCCGCCTCCAACACAAGCAATAATTTTATCTGGATTTTCTTTGCCAGTTTTTTCTTTAAGCTGAATTTTCATCTCCTCCGAAATTACAGCTTGTAAACGTGCTACTAAATCTGGGTAAGGATGAGGGCCAACAACAGAACCAATCAAATAATAAGTGTCTTCTGGGTTATTAATCCAGTCTCTAATTGCTTCGTTAGTTGCATCTTTTAGAGTTTTAGAACCACTAGTTGCTGGTCTTACTTCTGCTCCTAACATTTTCATACGAGCTACGTTTGGCGCTTGACGCTCAATATCAATTTCGCCCATGTAAACAATGCATTCCAAATCCATTAAAGCACAAACCGTAGCTGTTGCCACTCCATGCTGACCTGCACCAGTTTCGGCAATAATACGTTTCTTACCTAATTTTTGTGCTAATAAAATCTGACCAACAGTATTGTTTACTTTATGTGCTCCTGTATGATTTAAATCTTCTCGTTTCAAATATATTGTTCCTCCGTATTTTTCGGATAATCTCTTAGCTAAATACAAAGGTGAAGGACGACCTACGTAGTCTTTCAATAAGTTTTTGTATTCTCTCTGAAATTCATCAGATTCTAAAATTTGAATATAATTATCTTCTAATTCTTTTACATTTGGAAAAAGTAATTCAGGAATAAATGCCCCTCCAAAATCGCCATAAAATCCATTTTTATCTACTGAATATCCCATTATTTTATTTGCTTTAGGCTATTAGCAATAAGCTTTATGCCTAGTGTATATTATATATTTACTTTTTAGTTTATCTTTTGTAGGTTTCTATAAATTCTTTTAACAAACCTATATCTTTTAATGCTGGCTCAATTTCGAAACCACTATTTAAATCAACTCCTGCATATTTATTATGATCAAAATTGATTACTTCATTAATATCTTTTGATGAAATTCCTCCGCTTAACAAAAACGGTGTATTTCCTTTGTATTCTTTTAATTTATCCCAATTAAACTTTCTGCCCGATCCGCCATGAATTTTAGTATTAGTATCGAAAATAAACATATCGCAAACACCCTCGAAAGACTTTACATTTACAAAATCAAATTCATCTGAAATTCCAAAAGCCTTGAATACCTCCAGACCTTGATATTTTAGTTTCTCACAAAGGTCAGCTTCTTCAAAACCGTGTAATTGCACTACTTGTAA
>JADGDT010000154.1 GCA_016744755.1 Ichthyobacteriaceae bacterium
TTTGTTTTTAAAAACTATTTCCTCCTTTATAACCATTTTCCATTGATTCCATAAAAGATTGTGGATATCCAATAGGCTGAACTTATTAAATACAACGGTGAGTATAAGAATAGTAGCCAGTTTCGGGATTCAAATTTTTCAATTTATGTTGAAGCTTGAGCGGGCTATAACCCTTGAATTTACTACTGTCTCGGCTATTATTTTTATACATTGTTGGCGTGTCGTTGTTTCTATTTACCAACATATTTAAGTATTGTTAAATTACTGATCCACCATTACTAGTTTAGCTTTTACAACTACATTAATGTAAAATTCATTTATTACTTTCCAAAGAGCTTCATAATCTCTTTTTGCGAGTACCATGCCGAATAAGAAACACCGAGAGCACCTTTCTTTTTTGACTGAGTAAAACGAACAGACATTTTCCCTAAAAACTTGGTATAATCTAACACTACATAATCTGAAACAGTAGGAATGTGAATTTCTTTTTTGTGTTTATCTTTAAATCCTTCCAAAATTGTATTATATACCTTATCAAAATTTTCAGATTTTATTGAAAAATCGGCATAGTCATTAACCTGTACATCGTTTTGGTTTTCGTAGGTGATTAAAAATATATTGTTTTGCTTTACACATTCTATGTGTCCCATTTCATAGCCACCAACACTACCTATTTTTTCTTTATTGTGGTGCTTTTGTGCGTAAATATTATTTAACAAAAGTGTTAATAATAAAAGTAATTGCAGTTTCATAGTTTCATTTTTACTTGTTATTGTATTTGAGGAAAAAGTTTGTTACTATACTTTTAATCAAGTGTTTACTGCCTTGTACAGACCCAACAATCCATTTATGACATGATCAAATAACTTTCTATTTTTTATAAAAAAACTTTCCTGTAACCAAAAGTCCTACAAAGGTAAAAATAGTAAATACTAAACTACTTATACCAAGTTGCATTCCCCCAGAAAGGATGTGACCACTTGTACAGCCACCAGCCATTCTTGCTCCAATTATTAATACAAAACCGCCAACAAAAGCCCAAACTACTCTCTTAGTAGAAGAGTTTCCTTTGAATTTTTTCCAGCTACTATATATTAACTTGATTTTAAATTCTTTTTTTATTATCGAAATAATTAAACCTGCTAAAAATGCACCTGCTAAGAATATCATTTCCCAATTTCCAGGTGTTTCAATTTTAATAAAATATTCGTTTTGAGATAATCCGACCATAAAATCGGCAACATAAGGGAATGATGTTGATGCTCCAATAGGTCTATTAAATACTGGTACTAGTATCATAATTGAATTTAATACTCCTAAAGCAATACCAGCATATAGCCACTTAAAATTATTAGCCTTTTCTATTTTGTGTAACCAAAAAGCAATAGCGACAAAAATTACTGCAAAAACTACACTTACAATATAAAAAGTAATATTTGTTCCTAATAAAGAGTTTACTGAAATTGCTCCCAAATCTGGTCCTAAAACACCACTTATTGATGGTAGAATTAGAGTGTAAACTAAACCACCGAGCAATCCACCAATTATACCTATTAAAGCGTCAAGCGACCCTTGTCCTAAAGAAATTGGTAAAGTGCCAGGGCAATAACCCAATATGGCCATTCCTGCTCCAAATATTAAACCTCCTAATAGAATACCACCTACCATAAATGGTTTAATATGGTACGTTGAAAGTCCCATTCCAATTTCAATATTCAATAATACTATTCCTAAACCTACTGCAATTGCAATTGCTTTTAATACTGCAAAATCCTCTAATCTTGCTAAACCACTAATCACATTAAATTTATTCAGATTTGCATATTGAATTATTCCACCGAATATAAAGCCAAAGACTAAAATCATTATTACCATAATATATTTTTTAAAACAAACTCCTCATTACATAATAATGAGGAGTCTTTGAAGTTATTTTGTTTGTATTAACTTTTTCTCAAAAGATTAATGACTCATCAATGCACGTTTTGCTTCTGCCTCCAAGTTTATATAAGGAGTACCTTCAACAGTTACACCAACAAAATCAATAGTTCCGTTAGCGAACTTACTATCAGATGGATACAACTCACTAACTGCATCACCACTATCGAAGCCAATGCATAAGCCATCTCCCGAAAGAGTGAATTTAGCAGGTTGTGTTCTCATAGCACCTTCGGCAACTGCTTCCCCATCAATATAAAGGGTTGTGTTACCGTGTGATTCACCTTTATCTCCTGCTTTTTCTTTCTTAAATTCCATACCAATAGTATGCTTACCAGGTGTAAGTTTTTTTGAAGATTCAAAAACTTGCTCTGGGCTAATTCCTAAGAAATTATATACATAATAAAGTTTATTATTTTTGATAAATAAAGAGTGACCTCCAAAACGCGAACCATGTGCAAAAACTACTCCTGATGTTTTATTAGTAATTTCAACATTAGCCAATATTTTATACGAACGACCTCTAACATTAACAGCATTACCTTCTGGTACTGGTGCTGCAAATGGATAATAAACATATCTGTCTCTTGCAGGCTCTTGCGACGGTCTTTCAATTCCAATTATTTCAGCAGCACTTCTATCGTCTAGAGGTAAAACATTATTTATTTCAGCTTCTACAAACCAAGCATCAATCAATTCTTGTAATTTTTCTGGATTTTCTTTTGCTAAATCTTTAGATTCCGATCTATCAACATCTACATGATATAACTCCCAATCATCTTTATCAAAATTACTTCTACCCGAAAGTGGAGCATGTACAGCAGCTGCTTTCCAACCTTCTTTCCAAATTCCTCTAGAACCTAGCATTGCAAAATACTGAACTTTCTTTTGTGTTGGATCGTTTGGTTTAGCATCAAAAGTATATGCCATAGAAACTCCCGATAATGGTACTTGTTTTACGCCATTATACTCTTCGGGCATTTCCAAACCAATTGCTTCAAGCAAAGTAGGCACTATATCTACCGAATGGTGGTATTGATTTCTAATTTCTCCTTTTGCTTTAATTCCTTTAGGCCATGATATAACTAATGGATCGTTTGTACCACCTGCATATTGCGAATAACGCTTAAACATTTTAAATGGAGCCGAAAATGCTGATGCCCATCCTGTTGGATAATGCTCATATGTTTCTGGTCCACCTAATACATCAAGATACTTCATGTTTTCTTCTAATTCATCTGGGAAATTATTGAAGAATTTGTTTTCGTTAACCGAACCATTAGGACTTCCTTCTCCTGATGCTCCATTATCGGCAGCATAAAGAACAATAGTATTTTCTAATTGTCCACTTTCTTCTAAATAGTCAACTACTCTACCTACCTGTGCATCGGTATATTCTGAAAAAGCAGCATAAACCTCTGCCATTTTTGCAAATAATTTCTTTTCGTCATCGTTTAAAGAATCCCAAGGGCGTACATTATCAATAGCCTCTGCCATATCTTCACGCATTGGATTCATTGGAGTATTTACAGTACCTTCTGGTAATATTCCTTTTTCAATCATACGACCAGTAACCCAATCTCTGTAGGCATCATAACCCGCATCAAATTTACCTTTATATTTTGCAATATAATCTTTTGGTGCGTGGTGAGGGGCATGATTAGCTCCTGGATTGTACCACATATACCAAGGTTTTGATGGGTTTGTTGCTTGTTGATCGCGAATCATACCTAAGGCATGGTCTGCTAAATCTTTAGAAAGGTGATATCCTTCTTCAAATTCTCTTTCAACAAAATGATTGTCCTCAATTAAATCAGGATACCATTGGTTAGTTTCTCCACCAATAAATCCATAAAATCTATCCCAACCCATTTGTAACGGCCATTGTTTTTTACTTCCTCCAGATGCCACATCTTGTTCTGGTACATTGTGATTTTTTCCAATCCAAAATGTACTGTATCCATTTTCTTGTAAAATCATAGAAAGTGGTGCCACTTCTGGTCCCATTCTACCATTTGCTCCCGGGAAACCATCGGCAGTTTCGGTAATTGCAGCCATTCCATTTAGATGGTGATTTCTACCAGTTTGAATAGTTGAACGGGTTGGCGAACATAAGGCAGTAGTGTGCCATTGCGTATATGTTAAACCATTAGCCGCTAACTTATCCATTGTTGGCATATTAATACCTCCACCATAAGGAGACCAAGCCCCTAGTCCAGTATCATCATATAAGATAAATAGAACATTTGGTGCGCCTTCTGGAGCCGACTTTGGAGTGTAAGCTGACCAATCTGACTCTGAATCTCTTACGTCTAAAGATATTTTTCCTTTAAATTCAGGTTTACTATTGTTGGCTGTTTTTTTTGTTTCTTGACCACAACTTGAAATAGTTGTAAGAAATATACCTAAAACAACTACTTTTAAAAGTAGTTTAAATCTTGTTTTTCTCATAGTTTTTATAATTGATTTAAGTTATTAAATTATTTGTTAGTTAAAATGCTCTCACTGCTCTTACGTGATTAGACTTATCTACCAAATTGGTGAGTTGGCTACCGCCAGACCCCATGTTTTGAACCCAAGCAGTATTACTACCTGAACCAGAAGATGTCCAGTAGTTTGTACTTTGTAGTAATTCCCCACCATTAGCAGTTGATTGAGAATTAATAATATCCAAACTTTCATGCATTGAATCTAACTCGTCTTTACTTGGTAGAAACCAATCTTCATATCCATTTAATACTAGAGCGTCACAAATAGCAGCGGCAATATCTTGAGAAGTACATATACTAATTATATCTAATGTGTTTTGATATCCAGTTCCTATTGATAATTCATTGGCACCAGTAACGACTGTAGGAAGACATCCCCACTCACATCCAAAACTTTGATCAGAAACAGCACAAACAAGCCCGTGTTCACCAGAGCTGTCAAGGTAAAAAATCACACCTCCTTTGTGGAAATCGCCAATAGCTAAGGTTGGAAGAGGAGGTTCTTCTTCTTCTTTATCACAAGATTGAAATAAAAATTGTGAACTTAATATTAAGGTAAATAAGATTATTTTCTTCATAATGAATTTTATTAAAATTTTGTGCAAAGATATGTTTATCCCTTCGTGGTAGAAATATCATTTGATATGTGTGCTTAGCTGTTTTTATTCTTCACACGATGAAATGTTAATGGAGTAACGCCTAAGAAACTTGCAAGATGTTTGTCGTAAGTCGATTTCAGATAAAGAGGATTCCACTTCATTAAATCGTCATAGCGCTCTGCTGCGTTCATGGTTACGAATGTATGTATGCGATGAGAAAAAACAACTATAATTTCCTTCATCAGATTTAAGTAGAATCTCATCATTTGGGGAGTTCCAAATGCTATTTTTTCCAATTCTCCCATGTCAAAAATAAGTGCATGACAGTCAGTGATCGCCTCAGTATCTAATAGTGAAACCTGATCGTCTCCAAATGATCTTGCATCTCCCATAAGGAAACCTTCCGAACGTAAATGACAATTTAGCTCTACTCCATCAATTATAGTAAAGGATCGTGCTGAACCTTTTAGATTGATAAAGAATCTTTTATCCTTCCTTCCACTTTTTAAGATAGTTTCCTTGCTTTTAAAAACTTTATAGGTGGATATCGATAATAATATTTTAACTTCCTTTTCTTGTAAATAGGGATAGAATTTTATTAATAAGTCTCGTATTTCTGATTGTGAAAATGTCATTTTGTTGTATTGTTTTTCAATGCACGCCAACGGTTTGGCTAAGATTTGTAGCGGCTAAACTAAGCTCTTATTTTCCGCTATTAAATTACTTTTATAAATATACAAACCCCTTTGGTTTAAGCCAAAATTAGCTATAAATTTTTAGCCGTTGTTAGCAACTGTTCAAATTTTCACAGTTCTATTTTCGGTTATAAACTGAATTTTTGGTGTTTCCGATAAGCTAGTAAATAAGCTCTTAAATAGTTTTGAAAATTCTTTTCCGTTTCAATTACGTTCAGTTTTTCCCTTATAGTTGCTAACGGGTTGTGTATGAGTAGTGGCGATAAATAATCACTACTTTTCGATTAATCACAAAAATACAAAAAAAGCACAAACTTTTGAGGTTTGCACTTTTCTTAGCCATTACTTATACACTTTGTTGAACTAAATCCCTACCGGGATAGCTTATTTACCAAATATTTCTTAACATAATACTGAAACGGAATCTCGACATCCCGTTAGATTAATAATAACC
>JADGDT010000155.1 GCA_016744755.1 Ichthyobacteriaceae bacterium
AAAGAGCATTTAACTTTTTTGATTGCCCCAAATTCCCTAAAGGGAGCAAAAAAGTCTATTTTTCAATGAATCACCCTCTAGGGTTGGGGCAAAATTCATTGAAATAACTAAATTTTGTAAGAATGATTCTTAAATGCCCTGTCATTTATACTGGAGCTTGCGCAACCCACATAGACATTGAGGATGGTAGATAAATCTCTTCTATCAAAATTTATGAAGTTTTTTTAAACTCTATTTTTTTATTCGGATTACACTTCATTTCGAAAGTAAAAACTTTATATCTATTTAACTATACAAACTCAATTTTAAAAAGTAGTTGCCATCTGAAACAACATTTTCATTTTGATAAAAGTAGGATTATTTTTATGAGATTTATATTTGTTTAAGTTGTAGTTTAGCCTCCCTTAAATTAAATTTTTTGTTTTATGAAAAAATACATTTTATATTTATTTGTAGTTCTATTTAGTATTTCATCTTTCGCAAAGGAATCTCTACCTGCAACTTACACTTTATTAACTGCAGATTATGATTTAGTAGGTAACGGTAAATTTGACAACTTCGATATTAGAGATGGAAAATATGAATCTGATCCATTGGTGATATTAAAAAAGTTAAATGATATTTTAGAGTCACATTTTACCTATGAGAACTCTGATGTAATAGAAGTAACTTTTGCAACATACAATGGTACCGCAGATACAGACACTTGGGATTTATACGTTGAAGATCTAAAATTTAGAACAACAGAATATGTATTGATTGATACACCTCCTGGTTATGCCGACCTAGGAACAGCTTCGACAATAGATATTTGTACTTGGAATATTGAGCACTTTCCTAAAGACTCACAGTCGGAAGATAAAGTAGCAGATATAATATTAGGTTCTAAAATTGATGTATTTGCTCTACAAGAAATTAAAGATGATGCTGGCGAATTTAAAAGTTTATTAGAAAAGCTAGGAAGCGAATATGAAGGGTATATTTATAATCCAGTAGTTAATGATGATTCTAAATGGGACCAAAATATAGGTTTTATCTATAAAAAAGATGAAATATCAGTTGTTACTGAAGCTCGTGAAATTGAGGAGTTTAAAGGTGATAAAAGTGCATTTCCAAGAACTCCAATTGAAACAGTTTTACGTCATAAATCGGGGGTGGAATTTGTAATTATTAATATTCACCTAAAATGCTGTTCGGGAAGTTCAGAAGAAGCTAGAAGACAATCTGCATCCGAACAATTAAAGGAATATATTGACGACAACTATAAATCAAGTAATACATCTGTTGTATTGTTGGGAGATATGAATGACAGAATTGATAGTAAAGAAACCAACAACGTATTTTCTAATTTTATTGATGATGCCAACTATGTATTTACAGATACCAAAGTTTCGGAAGAAAGTACTGAGGGCTCTGGATGGGCAAATATTGACCATATTTTAATAAACAAACCCCTTTTTGAAGCTAATGATAAAGATGCAGATAAATTGGATGCAACTGATTTTGATTTTGACTATGACAAATATGTATCAGACCATTTCCCGGTTTGGGTAAATTTAAACCCTGAATTGTTGAGTAATGAAGTTAATTATATTTATAAATCTAAACTTAATGTTTATCCAAACCCTAGTTCTGATAACCTTATAAATATAGAGCTACCTGATAATATTAGAAAAGGAACTGTGGCAATTATAGATATCTCAGGTAAAGAAATATTTAGCGAAGAGCTAAACAATGAAAGAGTTGATATTTCTAAGCTTTCTAAAGGGAATTATATTATTACTCTAAAGAGCAACGATAAACTGTTCACGGGTAAATTTGTAAAGAATTAATTTTCTGACGGAATATTATAAACTTTAGGTTTACGTTATCTCGACTAAGCGCAACGCATCGAGAAGCTTGTCCTGAGCGAAGCCGAATGGGATCTTCTCCTTTCAATGAAGATTTCTCCATTCCGCAAGCTCCAGTCGAAATGACCTTGCTATAATATTTCCAACATAAGTAACCAATTATTTATTTTAAAGTCGCAAATCCCATAAAGTTTTCAGGATTTATAACCTGTGTCTCAGCATCGGGATATAAATTAGTAAAAGCTCTAGTAACCTTGTTGTTTTTATGTGAATTCCATTTCATCTCAAAAGCAGATATTTCATCTCCATTTAACTCAACATAATCAACTTCACTCTGATTATAATTTCTCCAGAAAAAGCTTTTAGCACCTTTGTTTAGCCATGTATTCATTTTCATCCTCTCGCTGATTATAAAGTTTTCAAATAATTGTCCTTGGTCGTTCCTCATAGCCAAATCTCTGTAATCGTCAATCACAGCATTGCGAATACCATTATCCCAAAAGAAAATTTTACTCATTTTACTAACTTCCTTACGTGCATTGTTACTGTAAGATTTCAGCCTAAAAATCACAAATGCTTTTTCTAGTAAGTCCAGGTAATTTTCAACAGTTTCTGACTTTATTTTTAACCTTTTACTTAGTTCGTTTATCGATACTTCCGATCCAATTTGGTAAGCTAATAATTTCAATAATTTATCAAGTAAATCTGGTTTTCTGATGTCTTTCCAGGCAAGTACATCTTTATACAAATATTGTTGAGATAGGTTTTCTAGAAGAACCTGAGACATATCTCTCTTTAAACTTACTTCGGGGTAACACCCATAAACTAGGTGAAAAGGAAGCTCTTTCTCTACTTCGAAAGGAGATTCTGTAGTATACAATTCAGCCAAACTAAATGGATATAATCTGAACAAAATATGTCTCCCTGTTAAAGGCTCAAAAATATTATCCGAAATTTCTAATGCTGATGATCCTGTAGCTATAAACTGTACATCTTTAAAATTGTCTACCATCAATTTCAAGAGTAAACCAGCATTTACAACACGCTGAATTTCATCAATAATAACAATTTTATAGTTGCCAATTATATTTCCTATGGTATTTATACTAGGATCAGTTAACCTTTCTCTTACTGAAATTTCATCAGCATTTAACCACATACTATTACCTAAACTTCTACTAAGCTCTTTAAGCATAGTAGTTTTGCCTACTTGTCGAGCGCCAATTACTACCAGAGCCTTTTGCTTAAAAAGGTAATGTTTTAACTGATTTTCTATTAATCTTGATAACTTATCCATGTTCAAATTTACAAAATATAACTTCCTAATGGAAATATTACTACTAATTTTTCCACTATACTGGAAATATTACTACTAATTTTTCTAGTATAGTGGAAAAATTCATACTTTTTATAAGATATTACGTCTGATGTTAGAAATTAAACTCCATGTTTTTTATTTCAAATAACACATTGAAAATTAAAAACTAAAATTGCTCATTGATAATTGCTCATTGATAATTGTTCATTGTAAACTCATAATTGTTGAAAACTAAATTTACTCATCTTTCAGAATTAAATTACATTCGCATATCAATATAAAACACTAGTATTTTGGCTACAAAAAAGAAAGCTCCTAAGGAAACTCCATTAATGAAACAGTACAATGCAATCAAGGTAAGATACCCTGAAGCAATGTTGTTATTTAGAGTTGGTGATTTCTACGAAACATTTGGTGCCGATGCTGTAGTAGCTTCACAAATACTCGGGATAGTTTTAACAGGTAGAGCTAATGGCTCATCTAAAATAGAACTTGCAGGTTTCCCTCATCATTCGTTAGATACTTACTTACCAAAACTTGTTAGAGCTGGGCAGAGGGTAGCAATTTGCGATCAGCTCGAAGATCCTAAAATGACTAAGACCATTGTTAAGCGAGGTGTTACAGAATTAGTAACTCCTGGTGTGGCTCTAAACGATCAGGTGCTAAATTCTAAAAGCAACAATTTTTTGGCGGCAGTACATTTTGGCAAAAAGGAAAATGGTGTTGCTTTTTTAGATGTTTCTACGGGTGAGTTTTACATTGCTCAAGGAAATATTGAATATATTGATAAGCTACTTCAAAACTTTAATCCTAGCGAAGTACTTTATCAGCGTCAAAAAAAGAAACAATTTATTGATGCTTTTGGCGATAACTTTTACATGTTTCATCTCGAAGATTGGGTTTTTCAAGAAGATTATGCAAATGAAAGTTTACTGAATCAGTTTAAAACAAAATCGCTTAAAGGGTTTGGAATAGAAGATTCTAATGAAGGGATTATTGCAGGTGGTGCAGCGTTGTTTTATTTATCGGAAACTCAACATGATAAAGTTAGTCACATTACTTCTGTAAGTAGGATAGAAGAAGATAATTATATGTGGATGGACAAATTTACCATTCGTAATTTAGAACTCTACAATTCTCCTCATTTAGATGCTACTACTCTTTTAGATGTAATTGATAAAACAATTTCGCCAATGGGAGGCCGTACCCTTAAAATGTGGTTGGCTTTACCGTTGAAACATGTAACCCGAATTAATGAGCGTTTAAACGTTGTAAATAATTTAATTGATAACGATACTACTAGAGAAGACTTTGTAAAATCACTTAAAAATATTGGTGATGTAGAAAGGCTAATTTCTAAAGTTGCTACACATAAAATTTCACCAAGAGAAGCTGTTCAACTTAAAAAATCTTTAGATGCGATTGTACCTCTAAAAGAGTTGGCTTTAGCATCTGGTAATGTTTCGCTAGAAAAAATTGGACACAGTCTTAGCTTCTGCGATAATATTAGAGGTAATATTGGCAGAATGTTGAGCGAAGATGCACCTGTAAACATAAATAAAGGGAATGCAATTGCAACAGGTATATCTACAGAGTTAGATGAGTTAAGGCAAATTGCTTTTTCAGGAAAAGATTATCTCGATAAACTTTGCAAAAGAGAAAGTGAGAGCACAGGAATTTCTTCTTTAAAAATTGCTTTCAACAATGTGTTTGGGTATTACATAGAAGTTAGGAATACTCATAAAGATAAAGTTCCAGAAGAATGGATACGTAAGCAAACTCTAGTAAATGCAGAGCGTTATATTACAGAAGAATTAAAAGAATACGAAAATAAAATATTAGGTGCCGAAGAAAAAATTGGCAAAATAGAACAAATGCTTTTCAACGAATTAATTGAGTTGATGATAGAAGAAATTGTTCCCGTTCAACGCAATGCTCAGTTAGTAGGACAAATAGATGTACTAACGTCTTTTGCATATCTTGCAATTGATAATAACTACACAAAACCTAGTATAGATGATTCTACAGATTTAGAAATAAGTGAAGGCCGTCACCCAGTAATTGAAAAACAACTTGCCGATGGCGAAGAATATGTTTCTAATAATGTAACTCTAAACAGAGATCAGCAACAAATGATAATGATTACCGGGCCAAATATGTCGGGTAAATCGGCACTTTTGCGCCAAACAGCTTTAATAGTAATTATGGCTCAAATGGGAAGTTACGTACCTGCAAAGCATGCTAAAATTGGAGTTATAGACAAAGTATTTACAAGAGTAGGAGCATCAGATAATATTTCGTCGGGCGAATCTACTTTTATGGTAGAAATGAATGAAACGGCTAGCATACTTAACAATATTTCCGATAGAAGTTTAATTCTATTAGATGAGATTGGGCGTGGTACAAGTACCTACGATGGGATTTCTATTGCTTGGTCAATTTCAGAATTTCTACACGAAAGCAAAGCAAAACCAAAAACACTTTTTGCAACTCACTACCACGAGCTTAACGATATGACCGATACTTTCAAGAGAATTAAAAACTACAACGTATCGGTAAAAGAAGTAGGCGATGGAGTAATATTTATGAGAAAATTAGTTCCAGGAGGCAGTCATCACAGTTTTGGAATACACGTGGCTAAAATGGCAGGTATGCCTAGCAAGGTTATTACCAGAGCAAACGACATCCTCAAAAAAATGGAAAAAAATAGAGGTGCTGATCCTAGTCCAAAAGTGGAAGCTCAAGAGAATATGCAACTGAGTTTCTTCCAACTAGACGACCCCACCCTACAGGGTATAAAAGATGAAATTATAGATATAGACATCAACACACTTACTCCAATAGAAGCTTTAATGAAATTGAACGAAATTAAAAAGATGATTGGTGGTTAGTTTTATGTGGTTGAGTTTCAAATATAATCAGAAATAACCCCGATTTTAATACTAATACTTATGTGCCAATTCCCACTTTACGCTTTTAGTCCTCAATGG
>JADGDT010000156.1 GCA_016744755.1 Ichthyobacteriaceae bacterium
AATAGGTGATGATTTTTCTATAGCCAAACACTTTGTAAAGTCTTTTACACTGTGCTTTGGCTTATTTTTTTCATGAATTAACTTGCGGATTTAAGGTATATATTTATTATAGTAAAAGGAATTATTATATAAAGAAGAAATGAGAAACGAAGCGACCAAAAATCTTCAATATATTTTGGGTTTTCTATTTCTTGAACTCCTATGTAAACTATGATTACGTAAGACATAAGAACAAGAAATAATATCATCTTTTTTATAATGTTCATTAGAATCTAGTTATATGTTTTACAATATCTGTATATGTCTATTATAGAAAGTGTATTTGCTTCAAAGCCTACTTTATCCCCAACTTCTTTTTCAATTTATCAGGAACAGCATCTTTGTGCATCATTACCGAAATTGATTTTAGTTTAAAGAATGCTTCAGAGAAATAAACATTTCCTTCGTGCCCCTGACCTTTAGTACCCCATGAATTTTTTACTCTAAAATACATAGTCCCATTTTGGTCTTTTAGTAAACCTGTAATATGCATTAGGTGATCATCGGTAGTATTAAGATTATTAAATTCTTGCTGACGAAATTCTGGAGTAATAATTTTCTCCGTTACAGGCTCTTTAAAAAGTTTAGCTTTTTCTTCGTCAGACATTTCATTAATATTCATTGCAGGGATAATAGCCATACCATTCCTTCCCGAAAATGTTTTTTCTGATACATCAGCATCAATAGCTACAGAATATCCATTTCTTAGAGCATGTACAACTAAATTTTGATACTCGTTAAGTTCAAGGTTGTAGTAAGCACCATTTGCCCAATTATCAGGAATATTAAGTACTACTTGAGTGTCGTAAGGATATGAATCAAAAGATGTGAATTCAATGTAATCATCAGCATTAATTTTTAGTGCATCTCTGAAAGATTCTGCTGTGTGTTTTTTTCCTTCGTAAGTAAACTCAGTTGGAACTTCTCCCAAGTAAGTATCAAGTACAGCTTCAAAACCTTCTAGCCAAACATTAGACAACGACCCTCCCTTATTTTTGGAAATTGCAGTAACATATGCTCCAAGCACTGATGCTAATTCAGCGTGATCATACCTTTTTTCATTTACTATTTTTCCTTGGTAAGCATCTTCTGGCATCATCCCATAAAGTTTTATAACTTTCATCACATCATGATTCAAGCTACCTTCGCTAAATTGAGCTTTCCCATGGCGACCAACATAATTCAATGCTTTATCAGGGTAAACCATACGAGCGTTGTACATCTCCGAAAGGTCAACAGTCTTACCACTAAGTCTAAGAATTTCTGACTCTATAAATGACGAAGTAGAAAAACTCCAACAAGTACCAGTTATACCTTGACTCTTAACTGATGTGGCTTCTAAATCGGCTATTGTCTCGAATTTGAATTCAGATGAATTTTCTTGAGCATTAGTTGTAACAGCAAACGCTACAGACAATAATGTAATAAATATATTTTTCATGTATCTCTTTTTTATGCTGAACAATATTAATGATTTTTATTGGCTAATTGAAGTTGATGAGAATAATTATTTCAACCTAAGTTAAACAACTACCCCTAGTAAAATAGATATTTTTAAAAATATGATTAATCTATTTTTTTGTTAAATATAAATAACAAAACAATACCAATAACGTTAAATTAGATTAACAATATATACAAATAACACTTATTTAAAATAACATAATTTTCATCATTTTGTAAATATAATTTTACAAAAATATTAATAAACGTTAATTGTAATTAACAAAAATATAGTATATTTGTTATGTATAATTAACATTATGGAAACTTTATTTAGAGATTCAAACAGAAGATTAGCAAATACTTCAATGAAATTAACAAGATACTTGTTAACTGAAATAGATTGGAGTATTAGATTTATCACTATCACAGGTTCGCGTGGAGTTGGAAAAACTACATTAATTTACCAACACATGAAGGAGACTTTTACTAGTAGCGATAAGGCACTGTATGTTTCTATGGAAAATCCTTATTTCTACAATCATTCTATTGTTGATTTAATTGAAGATTTCCATAACAATGGAGGACGACATATATTTTTAGACGAAGTACATAAATATGAAAACTGGTCGAGAGAATTAAAATTTGTTTACGACAGTTTTTCTGATTTGTATATTGTTATTACTGCTTCATCTATTTTAGATATTTACAAGGCAGAAGCCGACTTAAGTAGAAGAGCAATTAGCTACAGCCTCGAAGAATTATCTTTAAGAGAATATATTGAATTTAATTCGGGTAAAAAATTGCCGAGTTTTAGTTTTCAAGAAATAATAAAGGATCATGTAAATATTGCCGAGACTTTGTTAAAAGATATAAAGCCGATTTTAGAATTTAATAATTACCTAAAACACGGTTGCTACCCTTTTTTTAAAGAGGGGAAAGGTGTTTATAGCGAGAAAGTACTAAATGCTATAAATCTAATTATCGAAGTTGATTTAATAGGTATAAAAGGATTTGACTATTCACTAGTTCCAAAACTTAAGAAGTTTCAATATTTAATCTCTACTAGTTTACCTTTTACTCCAAACATAACTAAGCTTAGCGAAAGGTTGGGCGTTTCTAGACCTACACTAATTAAGGCAATTCAGCATTTAGAGGAAGCACAACTTGTTATTGCTCTACACAAGGAAGCGAGAGGAATTGGAGTACTTACAAAACCCGAAAAGCTTTTTGTGAGGAATACAAATTTAATGTATGCTTACGGAGATGAGAAAGTAAATGTAGGAGCTAGACGAGAAACTTTTTTTGTAAATCAAGTTAGTATAAGTCATGAATTGACGCTAGCAAATAGAGCAGATTTTATAGTTGATGGAAAATATACTTTTGAAGTTGGAGGAAAAAATAAAGATAGTTCACAGATTAGAGGTGTAAAAAACTCTTTTTTAGTAAAAGACAACATTGAGGTAGGTTTTAAAAATGTAATACCCTTGTGGTTGTTTGGATTTATGTACTAGAAGAGCTGGAAGAACGAAGATGGAAGATGGAAGTTCGGGTACGAAAATCAGCTACTGGCTTCTAGCTTCAGACTTCTAGCTTTTAAAGTTCCAATTCTCTACGTTTTCTGAGGTTTCTTTTTTACTGATGGAAACAGTATATTATTTAAAATAAGTCTGTATCCAGGAGAATTTGGGTGATTTTTTAAATCTGTTTTTGGGTCGCCAATACGGTGTTGATAATCCTCAGGATCGTGCCCTCCATAGTAAGTCCACATACCTTTGCCTAGATTACCATGGATATACCTAGCCTCATTTAGATTTCTATTTTCTCCTAAAATCAAAACATTAGATTTTACTAAATCTTTATCAAAAGCAGTAGTTTGACCCATAAAACCCTTCACTACTTTTTCGTGATTTTGTGTAAGGATTGTAGGTACAGGATCCCATTTAGCTGAGAATTCAAAAAGCATGAAATAATCATCTTCTTTAGAAATTTGCCTTTTGTTTGAAGTATCAATATTAGAAAATTCATACTCACGAGGATTAGTGATTAAAGTATAATTTTCGAAGGCTAAACCTTTATTAAAATCCAAGTGGTTTTGATAGTTTGGAGATGAGTCATCGCCATCGAACATAGGTTCACAAATATCTGTTCCTTCGGCAGACAAAGCTATATCTAGTGTTTCTGTAGCCGAACACATTGCAAACATAAAACCACCACCAATTACAAATTCTTTTATTTTTTTTGAAACAGCTAGTTTCTCTTCCGATACTTTATTGAAACCAAGCCTGTATGCTCTCTCTTCCGATTCTGACTTGCGATTTACATACCAAGGAGCATTTTTGTAGGCAGTGTAAAATTTACCATACTGACCAGTAAAATCTTCGTGGTGTAGATGAAGCCAATCATAAATTGCAAGTACATCACTTAGCACTTCATCGTCGTAAATTATATCGTAAGGAATTTCGGCATAACTCAAAGCCATAGTTACGGCATCATCCCAAGGCATGTTTCCTTTTGGCGAATACACAGCTATTTTTGGAGCTTTTTGTAATTCGAGAGCATCCATGTTTTGCGATGGACTTTTAATCATAGCCATAAGATATTCAGCATAGTTATCGCTAATTTTACTATATGTAATACCACGTACAGAGCATTCGGTAATACTGGCATCATTTTCTTTAATAAGAAAAGAACCTCCTTTGTAGTTTAGTAACCACCACGATTCTACATTGTTTTCTATAGCCCAATAAGTTGCACCATAAGCTTTCAGATGATTACGTTGAGTATTATCCATTGGTATTAGCAAAAAGCCAGCAAAAGCTGGCTTTACTACTAAAAGTAGAATTGTTAATATTTTAAAAAGGTGCGCCATCATCTATAAAATCTTGTCCTCCTGCTCCAAAGGCATCATTCGGATTAACAGGTGCAACGTTCATACTAGATTCAAATTCTCCTCCTGCAAAGCCTTGGTCTAAGTCAGTAAAAGTAATAAGAGGTCCAATAAATTTAAGCCTAACATCTTCTAGTGAACCATTACGGTGTTTAGCAATAATCAGTTCTCCTTGACCATCTGTTGCAGAACCATCTTCCCACTCATCTACTCCATAATATTCAGGCCTATAAATAAATGAAACAATATCGGCATCTTGTTCAATTGCCCCAGACTCACGAAGATCGGAAAGCATAGGTCGCTTATCTCCTCCACGCGATTCCACAGCACGCGACAACTGAGAAAGTGCAATTACAGGAATATCTAATTCTTTTGCAATGGCTTTAAGATTACGAGAAATCATTGAAATTTCCTGCTCTCTATTTCCTCCTTTACCTCCTGCAGTCATCAACTGAAGGTAATCAATTACAATAATTTGTATGTCGTGTTGAGATTTCAATCTACGTGCCTTTGCTCTTAAATCAAAGATTGAAAGAGAAGGAGTATCATCAATGAAAATATCAGCATTTTCTAAAGTTTTAACCTTAGTATTTAGTTGTTGCCACTCGTGATCAGCTAAATTACCTTTCTTAAGTTTCTCTGAAGTAATACCTGTTTCACTAGCAATAAGACGAGTAATCAACTGTACATTAGACATTTCTAAAGAGAAAAGAGCAACAGGTAAATCGTGCTGAATAGCCATATTTTTAATCATAGAAAGTACAAAGGCCGTTTTACCCATACCCGGACGTGCAGCAATAATTACCAAATCGGCAGGATGCCAACCGTTAGTAACTTTATCAACATCTCTGAATCCTGAAGGCACTCCTGAAAGCCCTTCTTGTTTACCCATTTCTTCAATCTTATTCAAGGCCTGCTTCACAAGACTCTCAGCAGTTTCTGCCCCTTTGTTGAAGTTACCATTTGTAATATCGAACAACTTACTCTCAGCTCCATCTATCAAGTCAAGTACATCTATAGTTTCATCAAAAGCATCGTGGATAATTTCTCCAGAAACTCTTATTAACTCTCGTTGAATATGCTTTTGAATAATAATACGTGCATGGTAAACAATATGAGCAGAAGACGCAACTTTTTGCGAAAGTTGGACTAGATAATAATCTCCACCAGATTCATCCAGCTGGCCCATAGTTCGTAACTGATTTGATACAGTTAGAATATCAATAGGTTGTGTGTTAGTAAACAACTCATGTATTGCTTCAAAAATAATTCGATGAGATTGTTTGTAAAAAATATCTGGTTTTAAGATATCAATTACTTCATCTAGTCCTTTTTTATCTAGCATCATTGCGCCAAGTACAGCCTCTTCTAGATCAGTTGCTTGTGGCTGTAACTTACCTTTTGCAAGACTTACAACATTAGTGTCGCTTACCTTAATATTTCTTTTTTGGGCTTGAGTGTTTTCCATGAAGCAAAAATATAAATAGAGTTGAATTTACCTCTATCAATATAGTATTTTATTTATACACATAGGTTAATAAATATGTGCTTTTTGTTGATAAGTATCTATTCATTAAAGTCTAATATAGGTAAAATAGCTAGAGATAATTACTTCAACAACAGAAGCACAAGCGCATCTGCGGAATCGTTTAATGCTAAACTAAACCACTCTGCACTGAAAGTGCAGAGGTTTTTTTGACCCGGGACTGGAAGTCCCTCTTCTACTCTAGTATAAAGTTTGTGTTATC
>JADGDT010000029.1 GCA_016744755.1 Ichthyobacteriaceae bacterium
CATGGTTAACTAAAACCATCAAATGAAAATGATTAGGCATAAGACACCACACTATAATATCTGCATACGGTGAAATATGTTTTTTTATCTTTTTCAGAATAAATAAGTAGTTCTCTCTATCAAAGAAAATCTTCTGTCCATTATTGCCTTGATTGTAGATGTGGTATATGTTACCTTTTTCAATTTGCATCGTAAAATGTTTTGGGATTGTATTAAAGTTACAAAAGATTTAGATTTGAAAAAAGCTTTTCACTCATCGGATAACTTTAAGTCACCCGATGAGTATGAGTACAAGAGTATAGACAGATTAGACTCAAATAATTATAAAAAAACACTCCTATATATTAAGGAGTGTTTTAATTACTTAGTTATATCTATTCTTAAAAGTTAAAATTGCAACCAGTTTAGTGTAACTACTCTAATAATCATGTATATAAATCAGTTAAAAGCTATTTTCAGAAATTGTACAACTATCTATTTATTAGAGCATTTGTCAGTCTCGAAAAACTTCGTATCTTTGCACGCCCTTATAGCATAGGGAAGGAATGTTTATTATTATTTTTTAACTAAAACAGTTGTATTGTGAACACTTTGAGTTACAAAACAATTTCGGCTAACAAAGCTACTGCTGACAAGCAATGGGTAGTAGTTGACGCTGCCGACCAACCACTTGGTCGTATGGCATCTATAGTAGCCAAAATTATTCGTGGGAAGTACAAGGCTAACTTCACTCCACACGTTGATACTGGTGATAATGTTATCATCATCAACGCAGAAAAAATCGCCTTATCTGGTAAAAAATGGGATCAGAAGATCTACACTCGCCACACTGGTTACCCAGGAGGACAGCGTACTCTTACTGCTAACGAATTGTTAGCTAAAGATCCTCGCAAAATGGTTCAAAAAGCAGTTAAAGGTATGTTGCCTAAGAACACTTTAGGAGCTGCTTTGTTCAGAAATCTAAATGTATATGTTGGTACAGAGCATCCTCATGAGGCTCAAAAACCTACATTAATCAATTTAAACGATCTTAAGTAATGGGAATCATTCACAAAGTTGGAAGACGTAAAACTTCTGTTGCTCGTGTTTACCTTACAGAAGGAACGGGTGAAATCATTGTTAACAAAAAGGGATACAAAGAGTATTTCCCTACTACACTTTTACAGTACCGTATGGAGCAAGCATTTGCTGTAACTGGTCTTACTGGTCAGTTCGATGTAAAAGCTAATGTATTTGGTGGTGGTATTACAGGTCAAGTTGAAGCTATTCGTTTGGCAATTTCAAAAGCATTGGTTGAGCTTAATCAAGAGAACCACGCTGCATTGAAACCAATCGGGTTGTTATCTCGTGATCCTCGTAAAGTTGAACGTAAAAAATACGGTCAGAAGAAAGCACGTAAAAAATACCAATTCTCTAAACGTTAATCGTTTATTGGGTATTGTTTCCTGTTGTTCTGCATGGATGAGCAATCTAGTTTTAAGATTGAAAAATCCTGCGAAAGCGAATCGCTACGCAACTAGTCTTTAAGGTTAGTAGAAAAGCGAATTAGTTTAGCATCTAAATAGAACATAAATTCAGGTGAAATAAAACAACCTAGAGTAGATAGTTTTATTGCTAAAAATCAACAGAAAGTAAACTAATTAAAAAAAGTAAAGAAAATGGCAAACGTAGATATTAAACAACTATTGGATGCTGGTGTACACTTCGGACACCTTACAAGAAAATGGCATCCAGCTATGGCTCCTTATATTTTTATGGAGCGTAATGGTATCCACATTATTGACTTGCACAAAACTGCAATCAAATTAAATGAGGCTACTACTGCATTAAAAAAGATTGCTGCAACTGGTCGTAAGATCATGTTTGTTGCAACAAAAAAACAAGCTAAAGATCTTGTTGCTGAACAAGTAAAAGAAATTAACATGCCTTACATCACTGAGAGATGGCCAGGTGGTATGTTAACAAACTTTGTTACTATTCGTAAAGCGGTTAAAAAGATGTCAACAATCGATAAAATGAAAGTTGATGGAACTTTTAAAGTACTTTCTAAAAGAGAGCGTTTACAAATAGACCGTAAAAGATCTAAGCTAGAAAAAAACCTTGGTTCTATCTCTGATATGACTCGCCTTCCAGGTGCGTTGTTCGTGGTAGACATCAAACGTGAACACATTGCTGTTGCTGAAGCTACAAAATTAAACATTCCTATTTTCGGAATTGTAGATACAAACTCAAATCCTGAGTTAGTTGATTATGCAATTCCTGCTAACGACGATGCTTCAAAATCTATTAATGAGATTTTAGGTTACGTTACTTCTGCAATTTCTGAAGGTTTATCTGAAAGAAAAGTTGAGCGCGAAAGAGCTAAACAAGAACAAGAAGCTAAGAAAGCTGCAGATGCAGAAAGAAAAGCTGACGCAGAAAAAGCAAAAGCTGAAACTAAAAAAGCTGACACTAAAAAAACCGAAACTAAAAAGGTAGAGGTTGTCGCTGAAGAAGTTGATACTAAAAAAGCTGATGCTGAAAAAAAATAATATCTAAATGAGTTGTTGAGATAAGCATTTGTTTATCTCAACTCTTGTTTTAGAATTGTTTATGCTACGCTGGTTATTGAGAGCTTTGCTCTCGGTTTGTGATGCTATCGCATCTGCTGTTTAGACTAGTTACTAGTTTAAACATAAAAGTGCAAAGCATTTTAACCAACCTGATGCGAGAGTATCAGTATAAACAGAACTGAAGGTTCATAAACTATTATAGTTTACTACTACCCTCGAAAGAGTAAAACAATTCTCCATTAAATCGAATAAAAATTTAAAGTAAAAAATATCATGGCTAAAATAACTGCTGCTGAAGTAAACAAACTTAGAAAGCAAACTGGTGCTGGAATGATGGATTGCAAGAAGGCACTTGTAGAAGCTGAAGGTGATTTCGAATTGGCAATTGAAGTTCTTCGTAAGAAAGGACAGAAAGTTGCTGCTAAGAGAGCCGACCGCGAAAATACTGAGGGTGCTGTAATTGCTTTAGTAAGCGATGACAAAACTAAAGGTGCTTTGATTTCTCTTAACTGTGAAACTGACTTCGTTGGTAAAAATGATGCTTTTGTAAAATTAGCTCACGATTTTGCTAACCTAGCATTAGCTTCTACAGCTGCTAATTTAGAAGAATTTATTGCTTCTGATTTTGCTGCTGGACAAACTGTTGCTGAAAAATTAGTTGAGCAAACTGGTGTTATTGGAGAGAAAGTTGAAATAAAAGCTTACTATCAGCTTGAAGCTCCATTAGTTGGTACTTACATACATGCTGGTAATAAAATTGCTTCAATGACTGCTCTTTCTGCTAATGTAGAAGGTGCTGATGTTGCTGCTAAAGATGTTTCTATGCAAGCTGCTGCAATGAATCCTGTTGCAATGGATGAGTCTGGTGTAGATCAGTCTATTATAGAAAAAGAAATTGAGATTGCTAAAGACCAGCTTCGTCAAGAAGGTAAGCCAGAGGCAATGTTAGATAAAATTGCTCAAGGTAAACTTAAGCGTTTCTTCAAAGACAATACTTTGGTAAACCAAGCTTTCATTAAAGATAGTAAGGTTTCTGTAGCTGATTACGTTAAGTCTTACGATAAAGATTTAACTGTAAAAGCTTACGTTCGTGTTGGACTAGGAGCTTAATTAGAAAAAATTTATGTCTGAGGTCTTTTGCTGAAGACTATAAAATATTGAAAGTCTCGTGATTTATTTCATGGGACTTTTTTCATTTATGAAATATGCTAAGTATTGAAATATTATTGTTAGTTTCGAGTTAATATTTAACTAAGCAATGCAAAAAATAGAATTCACAGACAATAACGAAACAATTATTAAACAGCTATCTATTCTTAATGAAGATTGGGTAGATGAGATCCTCAGTTTTTTAAACGAATGGTGGGATAATAATGATTTTATTATTGCAGAAACATCTGGATCGACTGGGATACCCAAAAAGGTGAAGTTAGATAAAGAAAAGGTTATTAGCTCTGCACTTGCTACAGGTGATTTTTTTGATTTTAGGGAAGGTGAAAATGCTTTGCTTTGTATGTCTCCCAAATTTATTGCAGGTAAATTGATGATAGTAAGAGCTATTGTTTGGAAACTTAATTTGATTTGTGTTGAGCCAAATTCTAGCCCCTTAGAAAGTATCGATGAATCAGTTACAATTGATTTTGCAGCAATGGTTCCTTTGCAGTTTCATAATTATATAACTAAGTTGTCTGCCAACAGAGTTAGAAAACTTATAGTTGGGGGTGGTGCAGTTGATGAGTCATTACTAGAAACAATTAAATTATTGGATACAGAAATCTACTCTAGCTATGGAATGACAGAGACAATAACTCATGTTGCGCTAAAAAAATTAACGGGAAAAGATTCAGTAGATACTTTTGTAGCTCTAGATGGAGTTTGTTTGAGAGCTGATGATAGGGACTGCTTAGTTATCTCAGTAAAAAATATAGTAGACAACGATGTAGTAACTAACGATATTGTAGAATTAATAAGTGACAAAGAATTCAGATGGATAGGTCGTTTTGACAATATTATAAATTCAGGAGGAGTAAAAATACACCCCGAAAAAATAGAACAATTATTAAATAAAGATATTTCTCCTCCATTTTTTATTAGCTCTGTAAAAGATGAAATTCTAGGTGAGAAAGTAGTGTTGGTAATTGAAGGAAGTAATCAAAACATAGATTTGAACTTTATAAAATCGTTACTTCCAAAATATAATGCACCCAAAGAAGTGTTTTATTTAAGTGAATTTGTAAGAACAAGTTCAGGGAAAATAAACAGAAAAAAAACAATAGAAAAACTAAGGTAATCGGTGTTATTCTAACATTATTAATTCCTCGAAAGAGATATCCATGATGTTGTATTTTTTCCAATCCTTATAATTGTAGTGCCACCATTCATGAGAGTATGATTTAAATCCGTGTTTATACATTATGTCTTTTAGAAGCTTACGATTTTTCAATGCATTTTCCGATAGGTCTGTATATTTGTGAGAAGCTTTTACGGAGAAATCATCAAATGGAGTTGGCATTTCTATTTCTACCCCTGTTTTTAAATCAATAATAGTAAGATCTACTGCAGATGCTCTGTTGTGAATTGAACCATTTTTTGGCGATGCTACAAAAGTCTTGTCGGGATAAACCTCATAGAACTTTACTGTTGCTGAATATGGTCTATAAGCATCAAATATTTTCAAACCTAATCCTTTATCATTTAGTTCTTTC
The DNA here is from genome assembly GCA_016744755.1 of Ichthyobacteriaceae bacterium. Taxonomy (GTDB): domain Bacteria; phylum Bacteroidota; class Bacteroidia; order Flavobacteriales; family JADGDT01; genus JADGDT01. The sequence continues at coordinate 5,258 of JADGDT010000029.1, forward strand.
TGTACTCCTAGTAACGATATGGCTACATATTTTCTTAAAAATGCTTTTGGAGAAGAATAAATTTTTTCTCCTGTAAAGTTATTAGGTGTGGCATAAACTATGTCAAGTTTAATATTTGAAATTACCTTTTCAAGATCAACTAATTTTAGCGAATCATTTTCTTTAGAAAGTAAAGAATAATCTTCCATTTCAATAACTACAAGTCCGTATTTGTTTACTTGTGCAGAAATAGAAGTGCTTACGAGTAGAAATAGAATTATTATCTTGAATATTTTTTTCATGTTTGATTTTATATCTAGATTGAAATAGGAATGTATAAAACATTATTCATCTCTCAAAATCAAATAGTTGTTCTTTTAAATTAATTTTAATTAAACTTATAAGTTTTAAAACTAATTGTAACTATTCAGCAACCACGAAATTATTCATGGTAGAGTAGAAAAAAGAACATGCAAAGTATTTACTAATTTGTCTCATTTACAAGAAGAGAAAAAATGGTTAGGTTTTAATCCTTTTGTATGTATAGAATCAGAGGTTTATAATAAATCTACAAAGAAGACTACAAGTAAAATAAGATACTATATCAGTAGCTTACAGGTTAATGCAAAACTTTTAAACAAGTCAATACGAAAACATTGGCCCGTAGAAAATAATCTTCATTGGACTTTGGATGTTATATTTAAAGAAGATGCATCTAAAAAGAGGATAGGAGATGAAGCAACTAATTTCAATATAATTAGAAAACTAGCCTTAAAACATGGTAGCTCCCGATAAGTATTTTAGAAAGGGTAAACAAATAAGAAGTAAGAAAATGAAAATAAAGAAAGCCTTACATGACAAAGAATACCGTAATTGCTTATTAGGATTTGAGTCTTCATATAACCCAAATCCTGACGGTTGGAGAACGGAAATACTCAAGAAATTGTAATAATCTTTTTTAAATGCTCTTTTGCCCTGATTAATAATGACAAAATACACCTCAGTAAAGAAGTAATAGTATAAGACTAATCTATTTTTAATGAAATTTCTTTTATTATTTTATCGTAATACTCTGGGTTACTAATAAACATTTTACTCATTTCAGAATCGCTCAACTCGTCTTTAAATCCTTGTAGGCTAAGAAAACGAACAGCTTCTACCTCTTCTACTTGAAGCTTTAAACCATCAACACTCCCATCAAATTTATAAAGATAAACATGATGAAACTCGTTATTATACCAGTCCATCTTTTCGTGATAATGACTTTCCTTAAAAACAAAAACCTTTTCCAAATCTTTAACATCAATATCCAATCCTATCTCTTCTAGTATTTCTCTGTATGCTCCTACCTCGGCAGATTCTCCCGTAGAAATATGCCCTGCCACAGAAATATCCCAAAGCCCTGGAAATGTACTTTTAACTAAAGCTCTTTTCTGAAACAAGATTTCCCCTTTAGAATTGTAAATCCACACATGAGCTGTTAAATGCCATTTACCAAGTCTATGTGCCTCATCTTTACTTATAACTTCACCAGTAGGCTTGCCTTGATCATCAACTATGTCGATATACTCTATCATTGTTCTGATATTAAAAAACAAAAGTAAGCAGTTAAGTACAAGGAGGCAAGTTGATTCATCTATAAAGTTGCGTGTTGTAAAATTATTTTTTACAATTCAAAACTTATAGCATTAACTATTGAACTTTTAACATTTTCAGTTAAACAAATAAACAACTCAACAGTTAAACAATTATATGGAATACTCAAATTATCAATAAAATAAGAGTAAATTTGCATCAGAGAAAATAACAAGTTAAAAGTGAATTAGTCTTTGCAAACAAGATAATTATTTCTATATTTGCACCCGCTTACGGATTAGGTAAGTGTACACATTGAAAGTAAAGTAGTTTTATATAAACTTATTAAGCGACCCGGGAGGGAAGTAAATTTAGAATAAAAGGAACGAGAAATGAAAAGAACATTCCAACCATCGAACAGAAAAAGAAGAAACAAGCACGGTTTCAGAGAAAGAATGTCTTCTGCTAACGGTAGAAGAGTTTTAGCTAGAAGAAGAGCTAAAGGAAGAGCTAAAGTATCAGTATCTAGTGAAGGACGTCACAAGAGATAAGATGGATTTTAAAAGATAAAATATAAATGGGTGTTGTACTTTAAGTACAACGCCTTTTTTTATATCTCGTAAATAAAATATACGTAAATTTCGGACACTTAAATAGTTTCCTTTTTTTAACAACAGAATTTCCTAGAAAATGCCTAGAAATAAAAAAATTAAATCGGTCTTAATTATTGGAAGTGGTCCAATAGTAATTGGTCAAGCAGCAGAATTTGATTACGCAGGTTCTCAAGCAGCTCGTTCACTTCGCGAAGAGGGTATTGAAGTTACTCTAATAAACTCAAACCCTGCTACAATAATGACAGACCCAGTGATGGCAGATAATATTTATCTAAAACCACTTACTACAAAATCTATTGAGGAAATCCTTCAAAAGCACGATATAGATGCTGTACTTCCTACTATGGGAGGGCAAACAGCATTGAACCTTGCCATAGAAGCTCAAGACAAAGGTATCTGGGAAGAGTACGGAGTAGAATTGATAGGTGTTGATATTGATGCAATTAATATTACAGAAGACAGAGAGTTGTTCCGTAAATTGATGATAAAATTAGGAGTAGGTGCAGCTCCTTCTAAAATTGCTACTTCTTACCTCGAAGGGAAAGAAATTGCTCATGATTTTGGATTTCCGTTAGTTATTCGTCCTTCATTTACACTTGCAGGAACAGGAGCATCAATCTGCTACAAAGAAGAAGATTTTGATACCCTACTTACTAGAGGTCTTGAAGCATCTCCAATTCACGAAGTTCTAATTGATAAAGCATTATTAGGCTGGAAAGAATACGAGTTAGAAATACTTAGAGATAATAACGATAACGTAGTTATTATTACTACCATAGAAAATATGGATCCTATGGGAATCCATACAGGAGACTCAATAACTGTTGCTCCTGCAATGACACTTTCTGATAAAACTTTTCAGAAAATGCGCGATCAAACAATAAAAATGATGCGTGGTATTGGAAACTTCGCAGGTGGATGTAATGTTCAGTTTGCAGTAAGTCCCGACGAAAAAGAAGATATTGTTGCAATTGAGATTAATCCTCGTGTTTCTCGTTCTTCTGCTTTGGCTTCTAAAGCTACAGGTTATCCTATTGCCAAAATCGCTTCTAAACTTGCTATTGGCTATAACCTTGACGAACTTGATAACCAGATTACAAAATCAACATCAGCATTATTTGAACCAACACTTGATTACGTAATTGTAAAAATACCTCGTTGGAACTTCGATAAATTTGATGGTGCCGAAAGAACCTTAGGCTTACAAATGAAATCGGTTGGAGAAGTAATGGCTATTGGTCGTTCTTTTCAAGAGGCTTTACAAAAAGCAACTCAATCGTTAGAAATTAGCCGTAACGGATTGGGTGCCGATGGAAAAAGCTTAACTCGCCAAGACGATATTATCGAGAAACTTGAAAATCCAAGTTGGGATAGAATATTTGCGTTGTACGATGCATTGCAAGCAGGTGTTTCTGTAAGAAGAATACACGAAATAACTAAAATAGATACATGGTTTCTTCGTCAGATAGAAGAGATGTATTTATTACAAAAAGAAGTAGGAACATACTCTTTAGATACTATTTCTAAAGATTTGCTACTTAGAGCTAAGCAGTCTGGTTTTGCCGATAGACAAATTGCTCACTTATTTCAAGTAAAAGAAAGTGAAGTTTACAACAGACGTGAAGAAATGGGAATAAACCGTGTGTTTAAACTTGTTGACACATGTGCTGCCGAGTTTGAAGCAATGACTCCTTACTACTACTCTACTTTTGAAGCAGAACTAGAAACTATTGACGGTATTCGTTATGCCGAAAACGAAAGTATAAAAAGTGATAAAAAGAAAATTGTAGTTCTTGGCTCTGGACCTAACCGTATTGGACAAGGAATAGAATTTGACTACTGTTGTGTACACGGAATACTTGCATCTAAAGAGGCTGGATACGAAACTATCATGATTAACTGTAATCCTGAAACTGTTTCTACAGATTTCGATACAGCCGATAAATTATACTTCGAACCAGTATTTTGGGAACATATTTACGATATAATCAAGCACGAAAAACCAGAAGGTGTTATCGTTCAGCTTGGTGGGCAAACAGCTTTAAAATTAGCTGAGAAACTTGAACGTTTTGGAATCCCTATTATAGGTACAAGTTACGAAGCACTGGATTTAGCTGAAGATAGAGGTCGTTTTTCTAGCTTACTTAGAGATCTTAAAATTCCTTATCCAGAGTTTACAGTAATTGAAACTGCAGAAGAAGCTGTTGAAAAAGCTAAAGAACTTGAATATCCTATTTTAGTTAGGCCTTCGTACGTTCTTGGAGGACAAGGAATGAAGATTGTAATTAGCGAAGACGAGTTAGAGCAACACGTTGTAGAGCTTAACAGAAATCTTCCTGGAAACCAAATTCTACTAGACCACTATTTAGATGGTGCAGTAGAATGTGAAGCTGATGCGATTTGCGATGGCGAGGATGTTTACATCATTGGTATTATGGAGCACATAGAGCCTGCAGGTATTCACTCTGGTGATTCAAACTCTGTATTGCCTCCTTTCAATCTTGGTGAGTTTGTGATGAATCAAATTAAAGATCATACTGAGAAAATAGCTATTGCTCTTAAAACTAAAGGACTTATTAATATACAGTTTGCCGTAAAAGACGATATTGTTTACATAATAGAAGCAAATCCTAGAGCATCACGTACTGTTCCGTTTATTGCGAAAGCATACGGTGAGCCTTACGTAAACTATGCCACTCAGGTTATGCTAGGTAAAAAGAAAGTTAAGGACTTTAATTTCAATCCTCACTTAGATGGTTTTGCTATTAAGTATCCTGTTTTCTCTTTCGATAAATTTCCGAAAGTAAATAAAAACCTAGGCCCAGAAATGCGATCAACAGGAGAGGGAATACTATTTATAGACAACCTAAAAGACGATACCTTCTACGATATCTATTCAAGAAGAAAGATGTACTTGAAAAGATAATTTTTTCAAGAAATATATTTACACAAACGGAGTCTTTAACTAGGCTTCGTTTTTTTTGTGCCTAAATCCAGCTATACGTTATACTCCACCAACCAAAAGCAAACTTCTGCTAAAGTTTGGCAGTATCTTCCTATCGTCAGCTCTGCCAAACTAAGCATCAGTAAGCTTTTATTTTATGGGGTACCACTTCTATCTGGGGCAAAACAAAATAGTGGTTCATCTTAATAAAAGGGTTCTACACTGAATGTTGTGGGATAATCGTCACCTTGAGCGTGGTTGGTGAGCGGAGCCGAACCATAGACGAATGTGGTCTATTTCAATAGTTTACATTGTGTTATCACTTTTGCTATAGATATTTCGACCCCGCCTTGCCCGCTCCTATGATCGAGGCGAGCCGTAGAGGCAGGTACATTACCTTTATTTCATTAAGGTAATTCTGGTTCGGCTACGCTCACCAACCACGCTCAATATGGCGAGTACTCTAAATTAGAAGTTCCACATAAATAATGGTAGAACCATTATGAATAATATCTATTTCAGAATGTATGCCATAAAAACTCCTAAATAGTTGCCAGTTACATATCCAATAACCCCAATTGTAATCCCTGGAAAAATTAGATTTTTATTATTTAGTGCTCCTGCTACCACTGGAACAAAAGGAGGAGACATACTTAATGCTGTTGCTGTAATAATTGTAATATCTGCATTGATGTTGAATATCTTTGCAAAAATAATTTGTAGAATAAAAGTGACAATCATTGCCCAAGTAATGTAGTATAGTAGGTTTAGAGTTTCGAATCCTATAGATTCAAAACTAACCATGGATGAGACAATAATACTGAATACTAAAATTAAATACATCCCTATTGAAAAGCTTTGCTTTATTTTGTTAATAGGCTTGTAGAACGATAACATTATACTAAATGTTGTAATGCTTAATATTGCAACGGTAGTGCTGTACTCCTTTGGGAATAACATACTAAGTCCTCCACCAACACCAAATATAGCTATAGCTGATGCTAAAGTAGTGATAGTTTCTTTTAGTTTTTCTGATGAGAAAATTGAAACTATATTTATTTGTTCAATTTCGTTTTCTGATATGTTATTAGATGCACCTAGTATCGAATCCTTAACAAGGAATTTGTTCAATAATTTTTGAGCAATTGTAAGGAAGAAAAATAAATAAAATACACCAATAAATAAATCTGTTGAGTGGACTAGTATGTATGTAGACGAATCAATACTCAAAGCTGTTTTTATTGATGCTAAATTAGGAGTTCCACCAGAATACACACCTGTAAGTAGACCTGCAATTTTGTTGCCTTCAGAAGAACCTTGCATAAAGAAATAATAACCAGAAACTATACTTATAATTAGTGAGGTCAACCCAATAATTAATGATTTAACAAAGTTACCAGCTAAGTTTCTAACGGCTTTTATATCAGTACCAAATAATAGAAGAGGTATGGAAATAGGAATGATTATAGTGTTTAACGTCTCCTGTGTTTTTAATATGTTACTTGGTAATAATCCAGAGAAAGCTATAATTATACCAATAAGATAACTCCATACAACTACTCCTACCTTGTTTATTATTTCCAATTTATTTGAAAGCCAAATAAGAATTGCAGGAGTAATGAAGTATATTGTTATTATTATAATTTCATTCATGATTTGTATTTATATTGCAACTGTTAGTTTAAAGGATATAATTGTATAAGATAGTAAATATAAATTTTTAAATGATTCAAAAAAAAAATAAACTGATTGAAGTAATAAATAAAAAGACAGAAAAGTTGTTTTTATATGGTATCCATCACATATACGAAAACGATGATAATTGGGTACCTCCTTTAGATCAAGATATCAAGAATCACTTTAGTATTGAGAAGAATTTATTGCTAGCAGAAGGCAAAGCAAAACGTTGGGTAGTTATAGATGAGAAAGCAAAAGTACTAGGTAGAATAGCAGCATTTTTCCATAAGGAAAAATCGAAGGTTAATGAACAACCAACTGGAGGAATTGGATTTTACGAGTGTATTAATAGTTTAGATATTTCATCTCTCTTGTTTAATACTGCCATAGATTGGTTAAAAGAGTTAGGAGTAGAGGCGGTTGAAGGCCCTATAAGTTTAGGCGAGAACACTAGTAATTGGGGATTATTGGTTGAGGGATATGTACAGCAAATGTACGGGATGCAATACCATCCAAATTATTATAAAAATCAATTTGAAAATTTTGGATTTAAGGTGTTTTATAAACAGTTTACTTATAGAATAGAACCCAAAAATGTTTCTGAACGTATATTTAGAGTTGGTAAGTGGGTAGATGAAAAGCAAAGATTTACTGCACGTCATTTTGTAGAATCTGAGAAAGGTGATTTTAGTAAAGATTTGTCAGAGGCATATAATAAAATATGGTCTTCATTTAAAGATGATTTCACTCCATCATCAGGTAGCGATATTCAGAAAATGTTGGATGATGCTAAGTTTGTTTTAGACCCCAAATTAGTTTGGATTATCTACGATGGAATTAGACCAATAGCTATTGCAATTATGATTCCAGATGTTAATCAACTTATAAAAATGATTGATGGGAAGTTGAATCTGATTAATATGGTGAAACTTCTATATTATAAAAAAACAAAAGCAATAACTAGAGTAAGATCTATAGTAATAGGTGTAGATCCAGATTATCAAAAGCAAGGTATAGAAGCACTAATATTTTATAAAACAAATCAATTTTTCGACAAGTCACAGTACAAAGAATTGGAGTTTTCGTGGATTGGAGACTATAATACCAAAATGCAAGACACCATAAAATCGGTAGGAGCTGTAAAGGTATCTACACATGTTACATACCGATATTTACTAGATAGAGAGAAGAAGTTTGTGAGATATCCGATATAAAATTAAATAGCTCTAAAATGCTTGTTGGAAATTAAAATAAAATCCGCTAGTATTTTTGCCAATACCATAGTCTAGCCTTAAACTTGTACGTGGTTGAATTTCTAACCTATATCCAAACCCGTAGTTTGGAACTCCGTAGTAGGTTTCTGTGTCGTTGCTGAATATTGTGCCTATTGCGCCCCAGCCCACAAGTGAATGGCGAGTAACTTGATCTTCCCAATATATTTTATGTCTGTATTCAGTAATTACATAAGCCATTGATTTATCTCTGAGTTGACCCCATAAATATCCACGTAAATCGGTTGGGCTTCCTAATTGAGACATTTCGCCATAAGGAATTTCGCCTCTTCCATATCTAATTCTACCCTGTAGAGCAATAGTTTGACCATATTTACCAACCTGTATAAACTTACGCATATCTAATTCGTAAACTTGATATACGTTGTTTCCTCCCATTAGGCTTCCGAAAAATGTAGTTCTAATATCAATCAACGAACCCGAGTAAGAATCGGCAGGTAAATCTCTTGTATCATAACGAATGTAAATTCCCATTCCTGAGTTGTAGGGTCTGTCGTTGTATTTTATATAGTTTTCCTCTGCGAGTATTTCGGGACTCGCTTCTGATCCTTTTGTGTAGTTGAAATCTAAACCTCCACCAATGAAAAAATCATTCTTTAGCTCCCAAAATACTTTTGGGCTAATCCACCACCAATCTCTGTGGTAATTAGTTTCTTCGCTAACTTCTTTATTTGCTGTTTGCTCATAACCAACTCCAAAATAGTTGTCTGGCATAGATTTATACCAGAGTTCTGTTTCTATAATTAACCTGTTGTTTTTAAAATATAATGTAGGTTTAGAAATAAGTGTTAATGCACCAGACGTAGAATACGAGAATGTAATTGGTAAAGTAGATCTAAGTAATTCTTTGTTGTTTATGTCTGTTTTAAAAGATAAAAATCCACCTCCAGCAAATATGCCGCCAAGTTCGGGAGTATAGCCAGGTGTAATGAATGGAGTTAACAAAGGTCTTCCATCGTCAATGCTGTCAGGTTTAAAAACAATGAATGGTTTCTTCTCTGCTTGCTCTTGTTTCTCCTGAGAATAAACTGTTGAACTAACTGAAAAAATCAATATAAAGATGATGTAATATATTTTAATCACGTGTGAGGTTTGTATTATTCTAGTCTCCTAAAAAAATCTTGATTTTTGGTCCCATGTAGTATATCAAAAACATAATGTAAGCTACCTGTAAAATTGGTTTGAAAGATAGTGCAAATACTGTTAATCCTCCAAACATCGAAGCTGCTATAGCTAATGATATTGCTTGAGAGCTCGCTGTTGCTCCAAGAATTAAAATCATTCCTTGTCCGTAGTTGAGTTTGAATATTTTTGCTGCACCAACTGCCAAAACTGTTTGTACAAAATAGTAGATAGATAATCCTCCTGCAACTTGGATAAATACCATTGGGTTCTCTACAACTTGAGGTGCAACTTTAGCTACCGAGAAAAAGATTATCAATAAAATTCCAGAAGCAGATACTCCAGGAAAATATTTTTTGATATCCATAAAGTAAGATATTCCTTTTTTGCTGATTATTGTTTTACGAGTAAAGTACCCAAGAACCATAGGAGCAAATATGAAAATAGTAAGATTTCTCCCTAGCTCCATTGAGTTGATATCGATAATCGGACCACCGATGTATGTTACAATTATCGGAGAAATTATTGGGATTAGCATTAAGCCAATTACAGCAACTACTAGAGCATCTTCAACACTTGCATCTGCAATACCTGTCCAGCCAATTAGCATGTTAGAACAAGGAATTGCACCTACTAAAATTATACCTAGAGCTAATTCGGGCATATCCACAAATACAGTTTGCGATAGCATATATGCTGTAGCCGAAGCAACAAAAAAGGCAAAGAATAAGGTCAAAGAGATTAGCTTGTAATTTCTGCCAGCCTTTTTAACTTTCTCAATTGCTAAGCCTGTTAGCATTGGGTAAAGCATCATAAAAACTGCCAACATACTTACGGTTTTTATGTTGATGATGGAGCCGATATCGAAGTTTGTTCCTACAATTAGGGCAATCACAAAATCTATAGCAACAAATATGTAAAGGCGTTTTTTTATTAGGAGTAAAATATTTTTCATTCTGATAGTAATTTTTGTTGTTTAACATACCATTTTGGCCTAAAATAGTTGGATGAAAACTTTTGCGAAAGTAATGAATTGAAATTTAAGGATTATGGTAATCATATTTTTTTAGAATAACTTATATAACTCACGTTAATTGTATTTATTGGAGTAGTGTGTGTCAGTGGATAGTGGAGACATCTTCTTGTTTAAAAAATTAGTAAAACAAAAAACTCTAAGCGACTAAAAGAAGCTTAGAGTTTTTTAATAGTTGAACTGTTTTTTCATATAAAAGATGTAGCGAATAGCCTGCTTTTCGGCAAGTAGACGCGACCTTTGGGTGCACCAAAAAAATAATTCTATTTTAAAGCATCAAACATAATTGCTACAGGATGCTTAGCACTAACACTTGTACCATCGTAAATTTGATGACGACAACTAGTACCTGGCGCAGCAATTTGCACCTCTTTGATAGTTTTTCTAACCTCTGGAAATAGAACTAACTCACCAATTTTCATAGATAAATCGTAGTGCTCTTTTTCGTAACCAAAAGAACCTGCCATACCACAACAACCACTTTTAATCTCTTCTGCTACGTAGTTTGTTGGAAAATTAAGCATTTCTAAAGTGTTTTTGGTAGATGCTATTGCTTTTTGATGACAATGACCGTGAAGACGAGTCATGTTATCTGCATCGGTAAAACTATCTTTTGTGATGTTTCCTTTTTTAACTTCGCGAATAAACCACTCCTCAAAAAGCAAGGCATTTTTACCCAATTCAAGAGCTTGATCTTGTAATTCTTTACCAACCAAATCAGGGTATTCATCGCGAAACCCTAAAATAGCAGAAGGCTCAAGTCCAATTAATGGAGTCTTTTCGCTGATAATATCTTTAAGCATATTCACATTATCGATGGCAAATTTCTTAGCCTCTCTAACCATACCTTTACTTAAAAAAGTACGTGCCGAATCTCTGTGTTTCGGTATCACAACTTCGTAACCCAAAGAGTTTAGTAAACGAATTGCATAAATTCCTACATCAGGATCATTATAGTTTGTAAACTCATCGTTAAACAAGTAAACCTTTCCTTTTGTACCTACATTTTGCGTTAATTTATTGTGATATTTTTTTACCGTAGCCGTGTGTACATCTGGCACAGTTCTGTTTGGGTGAAATCCAATTGCCGAAATCATCGCCTTACCAATTATTGGCAATCCTAATGCGAAATTTGCAATTGGTGCAATATAAGATTTGCTCATTAACTTATTAATGGCAGGATTGTAGGCAATCATTTTTGTGCGTAAAGGAATCCCGTGATCGTCGTAGTAGTGTTGCAAAAATTCAGCTTTCAGTCGGGTAATATCAACATTAGAAGGACATTCCGATTTACATGCTTTACAACTTAAACACAAATCCATTACGGCGTAAATTTCTTTGTGATCTAAAGCATTCTTACCTTCGGGTGTACGCGACATGTATTCTCGTAAAACATTGGCACGAGCTCTTGTAGTCTGACTCTCGTTTTGAGATGCTTGATAACTAGGACACATTGTGCCCCCAATAATATGGCTTTTACGGCAGTCGCCAGAACCATTACACTTTTCTACTGCTTTTTGAAATCCTTCTGTTTTAGAGAAATCGAATACTGTTTCTATTTCGTGAGTGGTGTACTCTTCATCGTAACGCAAGAAAGTGTTCATAGATGGGGTATCCACAATTTTATCTCTGTTGAAAATACCCTTTGGATCCCACGAGTTCTTTACTTCTTTTAGTAATTCGTAGTTTTTATCGCCAATCATGAAAGGAATAAATTCGCCACGTAATCTACCATCGCCATGCTCTCCACTTAACGAACCTTTGAATTTTTTAACCAGTTTTGCAAAATCGGTAGCAACAGTTTTAAACATATCTCTACCTTCTTGAGTTTTCAAATTTAAAACTGGGCGAATATGCAATTCGCCAGTTGAAATATGTGCATAGTAAACCACATCGAGTTTATGTTTCTGAAGAATTTTTTCAACACCCTCTAGATATGCAGGTAAATCTTCTGGTCTAACAGAGGTGTCCTCAACAACAGGTGCAGGTTTAGCATCTCCAGGCATATTTCCTAAAATTCCAAGTCCTGCTTTACGCAAATCCCAAACTTTTTTCACGCCATCGCCAGTAATTAATGGAAAATGATAACCGTAACCTTCGGCTCTCATTGCTTTTTCCATTTGCCTAGCAACTTCTTCTAGCTCTTCTTTAGTGTTTTTACTGAATTCAACTATAAGCAGAGCCCCAGGGTTGCCATCAATAAACGAACTGTTCTCTGCCTGTGTTTTATTACTTTTAGCAAGATTAACAATTACACTATCCATAAGTTCAACCGCATTGGGTTTAAACTTTAAAGCTATAAGGTTGGCTTTTGCCGACTCAATAACTGTATTTATGTGAACGCAAACTAAACCTGTATGTTTTGGAGGTAAAGCTTCAAGGTTTACTTTCATTTCTGTAGTAAAAGCAAGTGTACCTTCGCTACCTGCTAATAGTTGGTTAAAATTAAAAGGCGTATTAGAATCAGAAAATATTTGGTTATCTATAAGCATATCTATAGCATAGCCGGTATTTCTTCTTTTGATTTCTTTATTGGGAAATTCTCTATCTATTTCTTCAACAACAGCTTTATTAGAGAGCATTTTGTAAACATCGTTGTAGAGTTTGCTTTCAAGAGTATCACCTTTTAGCTTGTCTTCAAATTCGGCTTTTGTTAAATCCTTAAATTCAACTTCCGACCCATCGCTCAACAGAACTTTAGAAGAGATTACGTGCTCACGAACACTTCCGTGAATAAGTGCATTTGCTCCACAAGAGTTATTTCCGTGCATACCCCCAAGCATACATCTGTTTGCTGTAGAAGTTTCGGGAGCAAAGAATAATCCGTGTTTTTTTACGGCAAGATTCAACTCGTCTCTAACAACTCCAGGTAGAATTATGGCATATTTTTCTTCAGCGTTTATTTCAATAATTTTGTTGAAGTACTTAGATATATCTACAATTATTCCGTTTCCTACAACTTGCCCTGCTAATGATGTACCTGCGGCTCTAGGTATAAGATTAATGTTGTGCTTGTTGGCAAATTCAATTATGAGTTTTAAATCATTATTATTTTTTGGACGAATAATTGCAATTGGTTTCTCTCTGTATGCCGATGCATCTGTTGAGTAAACAACTTTCTGAAATTCATCTAAAAATATATCTCCTTCAATTTTGTTTCCTAATCCTTCTAATTCTATCTGCATAACTTCTGTAAGAATGGTTGTTGAAAGACAAATATAATTCAAATTGGTAAGTTTTATACCTAAAAAGCCTTTATATTCAGGTACTTTACCTAAGTGTTAGAATGTAATTAATAGTTGTAAAAAGGAGGTTTTAATTCAGTTTATACGTGTATTACTTAATCGTATAAAATAATAATTCTGTCGTAATAAAATATCTAGTGGTAGTTGTAAAGTAAAACTTCATCATGATAAATGATAAAGATAATATGATAATAAAAAAGTTATAAAAAAGAGAAAGTGTAAGAAAGCTAATTTGAAGAGTCAGTATTTTTTTCAATCATTTTGAAGTTTATGATTGAAATAGTGGATTATTATTGAAGTATTTAAAATAATAGATACTTTATTTATCTGGAATTTTAATTGTTTATTTCTTTAATAGTAAGAAAAGAAATATCTGTTTTTAACTCATTAATTCTAGAGTCAATTTTATTTATTCTCTGATCTAAAATAACTTCATTAGTCTTAGAGTTATTGTAAACTTGGAATATCCATAAAGACATTACGCCGATAGAGAGTAAAAACCCAATAATAGGTTTGATAGCATTCATAAGAATAGGTTTAGGTTTGTGAGATTGGTAAATATAGTAATATTTCCTAATTCCTGTTAATTTATTGTTAATAAAGTAAGTATTTTTTTCAATTGTTAATGTTTTATACTTATTATTTACGTAAATATTAAACCACTACTAGAATTAGTATTGTTCAATAATTTTAAGTAGTATAAATACTACGTATTATTTGGTTTGTCATCTCTAGAATATATTTTAGAAGGTAACAGTAATTAAATCAAGAGTATAGGTGTATGCAAGTAGTCATTTTTCAAACTTTTGTTTCTTAGTGTACTTCTTTTGATTATTTTTGTCGATTATAGAAAAGATAAACAATGTCTGACACACTAGTAATTATACCTACTTTCAACGAGAAAGAGAATATAGAAAAAATTATTCACAAGGTTTTTTCATTGAACAAAGATTTCGAAGTCCTTGTTGTTGATGACAATTCACCTGATGGAACATCTTTTATAGTTGAAGGACTAATTAAGGAATACCCAGGAGAATTACACATAGAAAAAAGAAAAGGTAAGAACGGATTAGGAACAGCTTACATTCATGGTTTTAAATGGGCATTGGCTCGAGGTTATGAATATGTAATTGAGATGGATGCCGATTTTTCTCATAATCCTGATGATCTTGAAAGACTCTACAATGCTTGTGTAGTTGATAAAGCAGACGTGTCTATTGGGTCTAGATACATACAAGGAATTAATGTGGTTAATTGGCCAATGCAAAGAGTATTACTTTCGTTTTTTGCTTCAAAGTACGTAAGACTTGTTACTTCTTTACCTATAAACGATGCTACAGCAGGTTTTGTATGTTATCATCGTAGTGTTTTGGAAACCATAAATCTAGATAAGATAAAGTTTGTTGGATATGCATTTCAAATAGAGATGAAATTTAAAGCTTGGAAGTTCGGATTTAAAATAAAAGAAGTATCTGTTATTTTTACAGATAGAACTTTGGGAGAATCAAAAATGAGCAAGAGTATACTTACTGAAGCAATTTTTGGAATAATTAGAATGAAGTTTAGAAGTTTTTTTCAAAACTATAAACGATAAAATAAAGAAGAGATGCAAAGTCGTACATTAATAAAAAATGCAACAATTGTAAACGAGGGAAAATCGTTTAAAGCAGATGTTTTAGTAGTAGGAGGGAAGATAGAAAGGATAGCAGAAATGATTTCCCCAAAATCGTCCGAAACTAAAGTTATTGATGCTGATGGATTGCATTTATTGCCAGGTGTGATAGATGACCAAGTACATTTTAGAGATCCAGGACTCACTCATAAAGGGGATACTAGCACAGAGTCTAGGGCTGCAGCAGCAGGAGGTACAACTTCTTATATAGAAATGCCAAATACAAATCCTCAAACAACAACTCAAGAAGCGCTTGAAAAAAAGTTTGTGAATGCATCTATAAAATCTATGATTAATTATTCCTTCATGATGGGAGGAACAAATGATAATATTGATGAGATTCTTAAAACTGATAAAAAGAGAGTAGCAGGCTTAAAATTATTTTTAGGTTCTTCTACAGGAAACATGTTGGTTGACGATGAAAAAGTTCTAGAAAACATTTTTTCTAAAACAGATTTGTTGATTTCTGTTCATTGCGAAGATGAAACTACAATACAAGAAAATACAAAATTATACATAAAAAAATACGGAGAAGAAAATATTCCAATGAGTGCTCATCCCGAAATAAGGAGTGATGTGGCTTGCTATATTTCTTCGTCAAGAGCAATAGAATTAGCCAAGAAAACGGGTGCTAGATTACATGTTTTTCATTTGTCAACAGGTATAGAAACAGAATTGCTTTCTAATAAACTTCCACTTGCCGAGAAGAAAATTACGGCAGAAGTTTGTATTCACCATTTGTGGTTTGAAGACAGTCAATATGCTACAAAAGGTGCATTAATAAAATGGAATCCTGCTGTAAAATCAGCTGATGATAGAAAGAAACTTTGGGAAGCTTTATTGGACGATAGAATTGATGTTATAGCAACAGATCACGCTCCTCATACTTTAGAAGAAAAAAATAATACATACCTGAAAGCACCATCTGGAGGGCCTATGGTTCAGCATTCGCTTGTTGCAATGATAGAGTTTTATAAACAAGGAAAAATATCTCTTGAAAAGATTGTAGAGAAGATGTGCCACAATCCAGCTATTTTATTCGAAGTAGAGGGAAGAGGTTATGTAAAGGAAGGTTACTGGGCAGATTTAGTTTTAGTAGATTTAAGTTCTCCTTGGACAGTAAAAAAAGAAAATATTTTTTACAAATGTGGATGGTCTCCATTGGAAGGTACTACATTTAAGTCAAAGGTGATTTCTACATTTGTTAATGGTAACTTGGTTTATAACTCCGGAACTTTTGCAGAAGATCACAGAGGAATGAGGCTAACTTTCGATAGAGATTAAACATAGATAACAACTAAAGGCTAAAAGCCAATGGCTAATTTTTTATATATGAACAAATTTGTAATCGCATTATTCTCAATATTATCACTTATCTCTTGTGATTCTAAAATAGAAAAACCTGATCCGTTTTTTGAACACGATCAGATGGTAGATATAATGACAGATTTGAGCTTGGCAGAAGGCACTAGAATTTATGCAAGAGCTAGTCATTTAGAGAGAAAAGAAGGAGAATATTCTATAAACGATTACTACGCTATGGTTTTCGAGAAATACAATATTACCCAAGCCGAATTAGACTCAATTAACTCGTGGTATATAAATTATCCAGAGGAGAATCAAGCTATTTTTAAGGAAGTTCTTGATAGACTTAATAAATTGCAAGCAGAAGAAAAAGCAATTACAAAAGAGGTTGAGAAAAAAAGGATAGAGAAGATGAAGCTTAAGAAAGAGAAGGCAAAAGCTAAAACTGATTCTATCAAAATTAAAGATTCTGATAAGCCTAAGTCTCTAGTTAAAAGTAAAGAGTAAGAGAGAGTTGGTATAATCACAAGTTTAAGTTAAAAATTCCTCTAGGGTTAATAAACTCAAGAGGAATTTTTATATTCACACCCTAACAATATTTTAGATGAATTTATATATACGCCTTTTTATAATTACCACTATATTTTTACTGATAGATTTCTACGCATTTCAAGCAGTTAAAAAACTAACATCTCATAAATTAATTTGGTTTCTTTATTGGGGGTCATCATTGGCAGTTTTATTAAATGCCAATTACGTGATGCTCAATTTTTCTAGATTTGAAGGACCTACAATTTCTACATTAAATGCTTCGGGTTGGCTACTTATGCTCTATATACCTAAGATTGCAATAATCTTTGTATTGTTTGGCGAAGATCTTATAAGAGTGGTTTTCTCTATATGGAATTTTATTTACGACAGATATTTTGGAGCTAGCACAGGTGCTGATTTTATTCCTGAAAGAAGAAAAATGATTAGTAAACTTGCATTAGGGTTAGCAACAATTCCATTTGTATCTATTATTTATGGAGTAATAAAAGGAAAGTACAATTTCAAAGTTCATACTCACGAAATATTTTTTGACGATTTACCTGAAGAATTTGATGGATTTCAGATTACTCAAATTTCAGATGTTCACAGTGGCAGTTTCGATAATGCTGATAAAATATCCTACGCAATGGATTTGATTAATGAGCAACAATCTGACATGGTGTTTTTTACTGGCGATTTAGTTAATAATAGAGCTAGTGAAATGTTGCCTTGGATAAAGCATTTCAAAAGTATTAAAGCAAAATACGGTAAGTTTAGCATACTTGGTAATCACGATTATGGCGATTATATAACGTGGCATAATCCACAGGATAAAATAGATAACTTAAACGAACTCCACGATATTCACAAACAAATTGGATTTGATTTACTACTTAACGAAAATAGGAAAATAGAGAAAGGGGATAGACATTTTTCTCTTGTAGGAGTAGAAAATTGGGGTGTTAGATTTAAACAAAAGGGAGATTTAGAAAAAGCAATGACAGGTGTTGATAGTACAGATTTTAAAATTCTATTATCGCACGACCCATCACATTGGACAGAAGAAGTAAAAGGCTGGAAGTCTAAAATAGACCTTACACTCTCGGGACATACTCACGGTATGCAGTTTGGCATAGAAATACCAGGATTCAAATGGAGTCCAGTACAATTTATGTACAAACATTGGGCTGGTTTATTTGAAGAAGCAGGTAGGTATTTATATGTAAATAGAGGTTTTGGATTTCACGCTTTCCCTGGTAGAGTAGGTATTTGGCCAGAAATTACTGTTATAAAATTGAGGAGAAAATAAGCTTATACCAATTGAGTTTCCTCTTGTGTTTTATAGGACAAAAGAACTTTTAACCTGTTTTTAAGTAGAGATTTATCTAAAGGTTTAGAATTGCGGTAGTAGTGTTTAATTCCCTTAAACTCTGTTGAGTTATATAAACTAACAATATTATTTACTCTCGAATTTAATTCTCCTAATACTTGCGTACTCAAAACAGGAACAGCAATAGTTATACTTTTTACTTTTCGTTTTTTGCATGAATTAATGCAAGCTTGAAGTGTTGCTCCGTGATTGGCTCCATCATCAACAATAATTACATTTCTGCCAGAAATATCAAGTTTATTTTCATTTGATCTAAACTGCTTAGTTTTAGAAATTAAACTTTTTTTAGCCTCATTAATTAAATTCACTTTTTCCTCTTGATTTACGAATTTTTCGTAATCATTGAATGCTACACTACCATCTTCAGTAATAGCTCCAAAACTCCATTCTGGTTTATTTGGGATGCGTAGTTTTTCAAGGATTAAAAGGTCGAATGGTGAATTTTGGCACTCAACAATTGGAAGAGCAGTTTCTATTCCTCCATCTGGAATGGCTAAAACTATAGGATCTATAATTGTAAGATCTCTAAGCTTTTCAACTAGTTTAAATCCAGCGTTGTTTCTATCGGCAAACATTTATTATAATTTGGTTATAGGTGGTTATGGTCGCAAAAGTATTTTTTTAGTTTGAATTTACAAAGTTTAAAGCATTGATTTTTATCATTTAAAATTCAGTTTTATAATGGTTTATACAGTAACGGTAAGATATATAATATATTTGTTTTCTAGATTTAGCACTTATACCAAATGTCATTTCATATTGTTTTTGGTATTAATCCTTATTGCTTTAATACTTTACTATCAGATGGTATTATTTATTGTTAATTTTTTTGAATTGCAACTATTGTGGTGTATCACTAAAAATAATAGGATGATAGTTCTGAACAAACATGTCAACATCTTTTTTTGATATGATTTTCGGGTATGACATCAGCAACAATTGCAATGGAGATTGACCTTCCTTTAGAGGAGGTATTTCATAATAGTGCTGATTTAGTTTAAATCCAACTCTTTCATAAAAATTTATTCTACGTTCATTAATGCTAGATTTTGGCATTTCTACCTCCAGCAGAATTGGTTTGTCACTATTATCAATAAAAGTATTTAAAATTAACTTTCCTACTCCTTTATTTCGTTGTTCTACAGATGTTGCAAAATGGTCTATATATCTAAATGTTTCAAAATCCCACCATAAGACAAACCCTATAAATTGGGTTTTATCAATTAATATATCAAAATGATAGTTCTTATTCTGCAAAATATAAGCTTGGTTATTTAACAGTCTTCGTTCACTAGAAGGGAATGCCTCTTCATAAAGCCCCCAAGCCTTTTGGAAATAATTATCTGAAATATTTTTTAGTCTTGTTAGTTTCATTAGATTTATTTCTGTTAACAATTACATGTTTAAATAACTTTTTTAGATTGAAGTAGTATTTTTTTATAAAAACAAGAACAGTTCTCTCAATATGTATATTTGAATTAGTTCATTTCAAGTAATACATCCAAATACTCTCTATTATTTGCCAAACGAGGAATTTTATTTTGTCCTCCAAGTTTATTGTTATTTTTTAACCAATTATAAAAAAGACCTTTTTTGGCGATGTTTATTTTTGGCATATCTAATGTGAGGTTGTTGTACCTCTTTGCTTCGTAATCAGAATTTACACCTTTAATAGCTTCATCTAAATAGTGTGCAAACTTTGTATAATCTGATGGTTCTTTCTCAAATTCAATTATCCATTCATGTCCTCCAGATTGTTTTCCTTTCATGTAAATTGGACCTGCTGTGTAGTCAATTACCATTGCACCAGTTTTGGTACACGCAAAGTCTAAAGCTAAATCAGCATTTTCAATAATCAATTCTTCGCCAAAAGTATTTATGTAGTGTTTTGTACGACCACTTACTTTTATTCGGTAAGGCGATAACGAAGTAAATTTTATGGTGTCGCCAATTACGTATCGCCACAAACCTGCATTGGTAGTAATTACCATTGCGTAATTTTTATAAAGTTCTACTTCATCTATATTTATTGTTTTCGGATTTTCCTTGCCGTATTCATCCATGGGAATAAACTCGTAGAAAATACCGTAGTCTAGCATTAGCAACATATCATCAGAATAATTTCTGTCTTGCATTGCAAAGAAACCTTCCGAAGCATTGTAAGTTTCAAAATATTTAAAGTCTGATTTTGGGATTAAATTTTTATACAATTCTTTAAAAGGCGAAAAACTAACTCCACCATGTAGGTAAAGTTCTAAATTTGGCCATACCTCTAATATGTTATTTTTTTCTGATTTTTCTAAAACATCATTCAATAAAACTAGCATCCACGATGGAACACCTGCTAAACTTCGAACATCTTCGTCAATAGTCTCGTTAATAATGGCTTTCAGTTTTTCTTCCCAGCCACTCATCAAAGAAACTTTAGAGCTTGGAGTACTAGCAATTTCTGCCCAAAATGGCAGGTTATCTATAAGAATTGCAGATAAATCGCCAGAATAAGTATCGTTGTTTTCGTAAATAGAATGACTTCCTCCTAATCTCAACGTCTTACCCGAAAACACTTCGGTATTAGGATTATTATTTACGTAAATTGCCAAAGTATCTTTTCCAGCTTTGTAGTGACAGTCTTCTAGAGCCTCAGCGCTTACAGGTATAAACTTGCTTTTGGCATTTGTTGTACCCGACGATTTTGCAAACCATTTAATATCACTAGGCCAATAAATGTTTTGCTCACCTCTTCTTATTTTTTCTATGTTAGGTGCTATATCTTCATATTTGCTAAGAGGTATTCTATTCTTAAATTCGTTGTAATTTTTTAAGGATTTAAAATCGTACTGCCTACCAAATTCTGTACCTTTCGCTGTGTCAACCAAATTATTCAATAATTCGTGCTGAACATCGTTCGGATATTTAACAAAAAGTTCTATCTGATGAAATCTTTTCTTTAAATACCAAGAAAGTATAGAATTGAATATTTGTATGGGCATAATTATTACTATTTTTAGACACTTAAAAATAACAAAAAAAAGACGCAAATGCACTTTTACGGCGATTTAAAAAAGATGACTACCGAAAATTCAAAACCAGTGAGATACCTGCTTGATTTTGAAGATGATTTTTTGGAAGTGAATAGATTGATAGGAAAAAAGATTTCGATAAAATTTACGAAAAAGATAAAGTGCTTTTGTGGTAAGCTTGTAAATAAGGTTTACAGACAAAATTTTTGCTACGATTGTTACTACAAACTTCCGCAAGCAAGCGAAAGTATTATGAAACCCGAATTGTGTAAAGCACATTTAGGAATAGAAGTTAGAGATTTGGAATGGGAGAAAAATTTCGAATTATCTCCACACATAGTTTACCTAGCAGTTTCTAGTGGTTTGAAAGTGGGTATTACCCGCAAAACTCAAATTCCAACACGTTGGATTGATCAAGGAGCAGAATCAGCAATTGAGTTTGCTGAGGTTCCAAATAGATATTTATCGGGAGTGATAGAAGTTGCTTTAAAACAATTTGTTTCTGATAAAACAAGTTGGCAAAAAATGCTAAAAGGTCCATCGCCAGAAGTAGATTTATTGGAGTGGAAACACAAACTTTACAACGAAATGCCAGAAGAAACTAAGCAATTTTTTCTTGCAGATAGAAATGAAATTCACCAACAAGAATTTCCAGTTAATAATTATCCTGAGAAAGTAAAAAGTATAAATTTAACCAAGCAAGATTCTTTCGAAGGAGTATTGAAAGCAATTAAAGGTCAGTACCTTATTTTCGAAGGAGGTACAGTTTTTAATGTGAGAAGCCACGAGGGATACATTGTGGAGTTTACATTTTAAAAAAAATCACCCGCTGATTACGCAGATTATCGCAGATTTTATCAGCGAATATCTGTGAAATCTGCGGGCAAAAAAATACAAAGAAAAGAGTTAAAGTTTTTTACATAAACAATATAAAGCTAATGGCTAACCGCCAAAGGCTAAAAGCCAACATAAGATGAAAACATACACAGTAGAAGAAATCAACAACATCCTGGAAGGGGAGTTGATAGGAAGTACAGAGAAAAAAATCGAAGGACCAGAGCAATTAGAAAAAGCTCAAGAGAATCATATTACTTTTATCGGGAATTCGAAGTACTCAAAGCTTTGGGCCGATGCTAAAGCTTGTGTAGCTATAGTTGATAAAAAGGTAAAAGTAGAATCTCAAGAAGGTAGAGCAATAATTATTGTTAATAATGCCGATTTAGCCATGGCAAAAGTTCTTGAATTGTTTGATCCAGGCTACCCTGTTCTCGACGAAGAAATTCACCAAACTGCAGTTGTTCATGAAACAGCAATTCTAGGAAAAAGTTGTAAGATTGGAGCTAATTGCTATGTTGGTAAAAACGTAGTTTTAGGTAATGGAGTTGTAATGTATCCGAATGTAACAGTGATGGATGACACTACAATTGGCGATGGAACAATTATGTGGTCGGGAACTGTAATTAGAGAGCGTACTGAAATTGGAGCAGGGTGTATTTTCCATATTAATTCGAGTATTGGGGCCGATGGATTTGGTTTCCGACCTCGAGAAGATGGTATGGGATTGGCTAAAATTCCTCAAATAGGAAATGTAGTTATTGGCAATGGAGTAGAAATTGGAGCAAACTCTAGTGTTGATAGAGGCAAATTCAGTTCTACAATTATTGGCGACGGATGTAAAATAGACAACATGGTACAAATAGGTCATAACAGTGTTATGGGACGTTCTTGTATTATGGCTGGAGCTAGTGGGCTTGCTGGTTCTGTAACTTTAGGCGATGGTGTAATTATTGGAGGAAGCGCATCTATAAAAGACCACACTACAATTCACTCTGGTGCTACAGTAGGAGCAGGTTCAGGTGTTATTGCCGATGTTAAAGCAGGAACAACAGTACTTGGATATCCAGCTCAAGAAGCTAGGCAAATGCTGAAACAGTGGGTTGCAATGCGTAAACTTGCTAGGTAGATTTACGGAGTTAGACATGATAAAATTCAAAACTACTACCAAGTATAAGAATTGTATGACTACGGAGCTAGGCACTATGATGCTAGTTTAGGAAGGTGGTTTGTTGTTGACCCGTTGGCAGATGATTACCATCCCATATCTCCATACAATTATGTTGCAAATAATCCTATTTATTTTATTGACCCATATGGAGAAGATATATATATGTTCTTCGGTGTTAAGGATGAAAAAAAAGAGGAGGACACAAGATTATTCTGGCAAGCAGCTCTTACTAGAGCTAAAGACCTTCTAAAAAGCGGTAAAATAGGAGATGGTGACATAGCCATTATGAAGCAAGTAGATGATATAGGTAATATTGAAAACGAAGTAGAGAGTACTGTAGATAAATATTCTGAAAAATTTGGAAAGACTAAAGAGTTTGGTGTTTGGTCTCATTCGGGAACAGATGGTCCTGTGGGTAGTGTTAAAACATCTGGCAAACATCAACTTGATGGAAAACAGATGACTATGGAAGGATGGTCTAATATTGACTTTAATTGGTCTGAAAATGCAACCGCAGGATTTTATGGATGCCGTTCAGGAGTTGATAAAAATGGAGAAGAAACTTCATTTACTTCAAGAATATCAGCACTATCAAACTTTAAAGATGTAACTGTTTTAGGTCAGACAGGGTATTCTTTTCCTTCTAAATATAGAAATATCAGAAGACCATCATATAGGCAAACTATTGGAAAACATGGCTATCCAACCTACCTTGTTGGAGGAATGCCATTAATAGCTAGATTTACTTCAATCAATTTGAAGACTAATTTTAACGCTTACAAAATGAGAAAAAGTAAGAATGGAAAAACAATAGGTTTAACTCATCAATAAAGAAATGAAAAAAAGATTATTAGGGTTGTTAGGTGTAATGTTCAGTATAATATTTTTATACATAAACATTAATAGCAGCATACAAAAGTACAGTTGGAAACAAAGTTGTTGTGCTGACATAGGTGGATTTATAGAGTTTGAAGGTACCTATATATTAGATGGAAGAACTATAATTAAGAAAAATAAGAAGGTAGGATATTTTATTTTTTCTATCCACAGTCATTTAGTTGTAATGGATACATCCTTTAGTATGGGGTTATATACTAATAAAGGATTAAAGTAATAAAAGTCTTTGCGTATGATTACGGAGCACGGCCTGTTGAGAGTGAAAACAGCTGTAAATACAATACTTAACAGGTTTTAAGGCTTTTGTAAAAACCTTCTTTTTTGACTATATTTTTAGAATATATTTGTTTTTAGCGATTAGATATTAAACGTTTAAAATCAAAAGTATAATTAGAAATAAGTTTTAATGAAAAATTACATTTAAAAGTTTAAATTGGCACTTTAAAGGATTTTGAGAGTAGAAAAACAAATCTGAAAATTGTATGACTACTGGGCCAGGCTTGTAGGAAATAAAACCTTCTTCTTTAACTTCATCCTTTTGCATTGATGCAAGACGATGAATCTAGGTGTATAAAAACTATAATTCTCTTTCAATATCTGCAACTGCCTTAGCAGGATCGTTATTATTGGTAAAATCTTTGTCAAATAGATTAGTAACCAGGGCTTCGGAAGCTTTACTGAAAATCATATCATGACCTACACAAAGAGCTAAAGAAATATTTAATTCGGTTTCCTTATTATTCAAAAATTCAGCTTGACCAGCAGGGTTACACATTATTCTACGCCCACTTCCTCCGAGCATCTCGTCCTTTCTGATACGCCCATATTTGCAATCTACGGTGGATACTTCAAAGTCTTTTGATAAATACCCCTTAACTACACTTGTTTCATGTGGAAACATAACACAATGTGCAATTCCTATTTTTTTAAATCCAGCACCCTTAGCAAAATCTCTAATCTCTTCAACTCTATTGTTGCTCATACTTGAGTGATCAACAGTAACCTGCATTATTTTTCGGAACTTTTTGTCGTATAGTTTATTCACTATTTATAGAATAAGGATATTAAATATTTGATGAGCAAAGATAATATTATTCTAAGTGGATACTTATTAGTTTTAATTTCAATTAGTGTGAGTTTCGTCACATCTGAATAATGAAGAGATAGGCACTTATTAATTTGGTACTACCACTAATATTGTGGAATAATCGTCACCTTGAGGACTAAGTTTTTTCTTGAAAAAAACTCCAACCCGCCTTGCCGTCGAGGCAGGTGAGCTAATGACAATTTAACCACAAAGAAACTCAAAGGAGTGCACAAAGGAGCACAAAGAATTTCCTTAGTGAACTTAGTGCCTAACTTAGTGTTCTTCGTGGTTAAATATAAGGTTGTCATAGGTAGCGGAGTTTTTGCGAAATAAGCGAAGCGATTCACGAACACCAACAATTTTATTGGTGAGTAAGTCGAAGTATCTATTGAAACAGTGATCAACAGATACTTCTTAACCGTAATAGATCCTTCGACCTGCCTCGACAGGCAAGGCGGGTTACGTTTTATTAGTACCTCATAAAACTCCACTCAGGATGACGAGTGGTCTAAATTATAGAATCCACACAAATAATGGTAGAAGCTTAAATTTAATGCCCCCGATAGTAGCGATAGCTTTTGTTTTTAGAAGTTTTATGAACAAAGTTTTGTGGTGGCTGAGAGTAACGAAGACCCCTACAATGCTATTGTGAATAAGCTGAGAGAACTAAACTATTAGCGTATAGCGGGAAAAGGCACAAATAAGTATTATTTCCTTTCATAAAATGCACATTATCCGCGTGTATTTAAAACAATTTTGTAATTTCGCAAATCTTTAAAAAATGATGTATCGAGCATGAACTAAAAAATGGTTCAAGGGAGATTAATATATTCTCATGCGAACACCATCTGACCTATTAAAATAATTATTGGCAGATGAAAACATTTTTTTGTTTAATCGTTTAATTGTTGAGCTGTTTAACTGAATAATAGATAGTTATTAGAGGCACAACAACTAAACGGTTCAACGATTCATCAGTTAAACAACGGATATGAAATTTACAGAATATAAAGGTTTAGATTTACCAAAGGTTGCAGGAGAAATTCTTGAATTTTGGGAGG
>JADGDT010000030.1 GCA_016744755.1 Ichthyobacteriaceae bacterium
GCAACCTGGTTCCTGAGCGTAGCCGAAGGACGCAACCTGGTTCCTGAGCGTAGCCGAAGGACGCAACCTGGTTCCTGAGCGTAGCCGAAGGACGCAACCTGGTTCCTGAGCGTAGCCGAAGGACGCAACCCGCAACCAAAAAGTAATTCGCGAAAACTAGTATAATTTGCAGACCAAAAAACAATGGTTCGATATTTGATAATAAGTTTGTGCAACTTTTAAAGTTTACTAACTTTAGTATTCTAAATCTTAAAACTAATTATCAACATATTTGTTTTAGCTGAAGGCTAAAAGCAAATAGCTAAAGTCCCTATAAAATGAAGAATATATTAAAATTGGCAATCGTATCATTTCTAATACTAACCTCATGTGGAGGAACTAAACAATATGGAGATAAAGTAGATTCTCCCTTCAGTAGTTCTAAGTACGAAAGTAGTAGAAGGTATTTTAGAGCTGTCGGTAAAGGACAAAGCTCATCGGAAAGAGTAGCTAGTAAAAAATCGGCAATGGCTGCAAAAACAGATATAGCATCGCAAGTAAGTGTAACTATGAAATCTGTTGCCGACGATTATCTTCACGAAAATGCAAATGCTAATGCAAGTGAAGTTTATTCAAAGTTAGAATCACTTTCGCGCGAAGTTATGTCAACTGAATTGGCAGATTTACGTAAAATAGGAACAAAAACTTATTTCGATAAAGAGAAAAATAACTACACCGTTTTTATGGCTTATGAAATACATAAAAAAAGTATGCTTAAATTCATGAAAAAACGAGCAGAAGCTTTAGGAGAAGACTCTGATGGAATTGTAAAACGAATAGAAAAATTAGAAGAAGAAGTTGGCGAAGATTAACTTATTCTTTTTATCACTATAAAATAAAGCTGAATAATATTAGAGATGTAATTAACACATTTCTTTTGTTATTCAGCTTTATTTGTTTTTGTAAACATGAGTATTACTTGTAATTTGTAATTAAAAATATGATTTAACATTTGTTTATCAATTTACATCTATCTGTAGCAAGGATTTTGTTATAAATTATAACTAAAAGATGTATATTCGCTGGAATCAATTTCAGAACCATATACATATAAAAAATGAGTACATATAAATCAGATTTAGAAATAGCACAAGAGGCTGAAATCACACACATCACTTTAATTGCTAAAAAGCTAGGAATTAATGAGGACGACCTAGAAATGTATGGAAAGTATAAAGCTAAACTTCCATTAAGTCTTATAGATGCAGATAAGGTAGAAAAGAGTAGCCTTATACTTGTAACTGCTCTTACGCCAACTCCAGCCGGAGAAGGAAAAACAACAGTGTCTATCGGACTTACTGAAGGAATGAATAGGATAGGTAAGAAAACTACAGTTGTTCTGAGAGAGCCTTCTCTTGGGCCAGTTTTTGGTATCAAAGGTGGTGCCGCTGGTGGTGGTTATTCTCAAGTTATTCCTATGGAAGATATCAACCTTCACTTTACTGGTGATTTTTCTGCAATAGAAAAAGCAAATAATTTACTTGCTGCTCTTATCGATAATAATTTGCAGAGTAAAACAAGAAACTTAGGTTTAGATCCACGTACTATTCTTTGGAAACGTGTAATGGATATGAACGATAGAGCTTTGCGCGATATTACTATCGGGCTAGGAGGTACTACAAATGGTATTCCTCGTCAGGATGGATTTAATATTACACCTGCTTCGGAGATTATGGCTATTCTTTGTTTAGCTAACGATAGAGAAGACTTAAAAGTGAAACTTGGTAATATTTTGGTAGGTTTTACTTTCGATAAAAAGCCTATTTATGCCAGAGATTTAAACGCAGTAGGATCAATGGCAATGTTGTTAAAAGATGCTATTAAACCAAACCTAGTACAAACTTTAGAGGGAAATCCTGCAATTTTGCACGGTGGTCCTTTTGCAAATATAGCACAGGGAACAAACTCTATCATTGCTACAAAAATGGGACTTTCTCATTCTGATTATGTAGTTACTGAAGCTGGATTTGGATCAGACCTAGGAGCCGAGAAATTTTTAAATATTAAATGTGGATATGGTGGGCTATCGCCTAAAACGATAGTTATTGTTGCTACAATTAGAGCGCTTCGCCACCACGGAGGAGTAGAGAAAGTAAATATAAATACCCCTAACGTTTATGCAGTAGAGAAAGGATTTGCCAACTTAGAGAAACATATAGAAAATGCCCAGATGTATGGTGTTGAACCTGTGGTAGCCATAAATAAATTTGTAACTGATTCTGATGAAGAAGTTGCAATTGTTAAAGAATTAACCGAAAATATGGGTGTAAAGGCTGTTCTTTCGGAAGGATGGGAGCACGGAGGAGAAGGAGCTATTGAATTGGCAAAAGTTGTTACAGCTATAGTTGATAATCAAACCGAAAAGATTAAACCTTTGTACAATTGGGATAATAGCATTAAAGGTAAAATTCTTGAAATATCGGAAAAAACTTATGGAGCAAAAGATGTAAAATATTTACCTGCTGCAAACAGGAAAATAAAAGAGATAGAAGCACTGGGATTAGATAAGTTGCCAATTTGTATGGCTAAAACTCAAAAATCTTTTTCTGATGATGAGAAGAAAATAGGAAGACCAGATGATTTTATAATCACGGTTAGAGATATTGAAATTGCTGCAGGTGCAGGTTTCGTAATACCAATTACAGGTAAAATGATGCGTATGCCAGGGTTACCAAAGGTTCCGGCTGCAGAAGGAATGGATATTGATAGTGAGGGTAATATCTCGGGATTATCTTAAATATATCCTTAAAATATATTTTAAAAGTCACTCTTTTGGGTGACTTTTTTTATTATATTTAGATAACATTTTAGTAACCATAAAATTCTTAATAGGTATGACAGTAACTTTCAATGAACTAAGACGTATCAAAGATAACTTACCAAGTGGTTCGATTCACAAAATAGCAGAGGCACTTAACCTTTCAGATGAAAGCGTAAGAAACTATTTTGGAGGTCACGATTTCGATCATGGCAAATCAATGGGTGTTCACACAGAGCAAGGACCCGATGGTGGAATAGTAGAATTAGATGATGAATCTATACTACTTTTTGCAAAAAGAATTATTGGAGAGAGTTAATCAAATATTTTGATTTAAAATAAAAGGCTGTATCAGAATATTTTGTTCCGATACAGCCTTTTTAATTTAGAGGCAGACCTACCTCGTAGGTTTTGAAAAATAATTATAATTATCCTTTAGCTAAAACGGCAGGAGCAGTTTTATACTTATTATCAAAGTCACCAGTTAAACTTCCTAAGAAAGTAACTATACTTTTTATCTGAGCATCTGTTAAGTCTTTATTCAATTCAGCCTTACCCATAATTTTTATTGTAGTACCTAAATCACTAATGCTACCATCGTGCATGTAAGGACCAGTTTTGGTAATATTTCTTAAAGAAGGAACTTTAAACATAAACTTGTCCATGTCATTTTTAGTTTCTTCGTAATGTCCCATATCAACAGTTCCGCTTAAATAGTCTTCGTATTTTCCTATAATCGGAAATTTTTGCATCATATTTCCACCTAGTATAGCTCCAGAGTGGCAAGTAATACATCCTTGATCAATAAAAGTTTTTAAACCTTCCTTTTCTTCATTAGTCATTGCCTTGTCATCGCCAGCCAAATACTTATCAAAGTTTGAGGGAGTAATTAGTTCTCTTTCAAATACCCCAATAGCTTTTCTTATATTTTCATAAGTTATAGGATCTTTCTGGTCGGGATAAGCAGCAGAGAACATATCTTTGTAAAATGCTACTTTTTTAAGTCTTTTTACGAGAAATTCTTCAGAAGGAATATTCATTTCTACAGGATTCATTATTGGCATTCCAGCTTGTTCTTCTACATCCTTAGCTCTTCCATCCCAAAACTGAGAAACATGAAAAGCGGCATTTAATACAGTAGGAGAATTTCTAGTCCCTTTAGAAACTCCATCATCACCATCAGAAACAGGCTTGCTATCAACTCCGTAATTTTGTAGGTCGTGACAAGTATTACAACTCTGAGTTTCGTCTTTAGATAATCTATTGTCGAAATACAAAGCTTGTCCAAGTTCTACTTTTGCAACGCTAGTAGGGTTTTCAGCATTTTCGGCTTTTGTAGGTAAAACAGCAAAATAAGTATTTGCATCATCTTTAAGCTTTAACCATTTTTTTGCTGACGAAGATATTGGATCTTTGATTTCAGCTTTTTTACTGTCGGCATCATTTCCACAGCTAGTTAATACTGCTGTTGCAAGCCCAAGTGTTAGTAAGGAACGTATCATATTGTGTTAAGTTTAATTTGTTTCAGTAAAAATAATATAGATTTCTATATATGTTAGTGTTTTATTATTGAAAAAAACAATATAGATATATACAGAAACTAATTTACAAAAAAAAGTATCTAGTTTGATACTAGATACTTTATATATGTTTAATTTATTTTTTTGGTTCTACCATTATTTGTGTGGAACTTCTAATTTAGAATACTTGTTATATTGAGCGGAATTACCTTAATGAAATAAAGGTAATGTAGTCGAAATATCTATAGCAATAGTGATAACATAATATAAACTATTGAAATAGACTACACTTGGCTCTGGTTCGGCTCTGGTTCGACTCCGCTCACCAACCACGCTCACCAACCACACTCACCAACCACACTCACCAACCACACTCAAGGTGACGATTATTCCACAACATTTGTAGTAGCACCATTTTTTTAATATTGAAGTGTTAGAAGTTAGGAGATAAGTTGTATTTCTGATAGAAGTTTTCAATAGCTTCTATTACCTCTTCTGGGGTATCAACAATACTGAAAAGATCTAAATCTACTTCATTAATATTTCCATATTCAGTCATAAGAGTTGATTTTATCCAATCCATTAATCCCGTCCAGAAATTACTACCAACTAGAACTATTGGGAATTTACCAATTTTTTTAGTTTGAATAAGAGTAAGAGCTTCAAACATTTCATCTAACGTTCCAAAACCTCCAGGCATAACAACATAGCCTTGAGAGTATTTCATAAACATTACTTTTCTTACAAAGAAATAGTCAAATTCAATATTTTTATCGTTGTCTATGTAGGGGTTAAAGTGTTGCTCGAATGGTAGGTCGATATTTAATCCAACAGAAGTACCTCCTCCTAAATGAGCACCTTTATTTCCTGCCTCCATTATTCCTGGTCCACCACCTGTTATTACTCCAAAACCTTTCTGGGTAAGGGCATATGCAATCTCTTCTGTTAATTTATAGTTAGGGTCGTCGTTCTTTGTACGTGCCGATCCGAAAATAGAGACACAAGGACCTATTCTGCTCATTTTTTCAAATCCATCAACAAATTCCGACATTATTTTAAATATTGCCCATGAGTCATTTGATTTTATCTCACTCCAGCTTTTTTGTTTAAATTTTGATTGTATTCTTTTTTCGTCGTCTGTCATTTTATATTTTTTTTATTGGTTGTTTAAATTGATACTCTAATGTAGTTATTTTTTTAATGTCAGCTATAGTTATGCTAGTTAGATTCATTTTTTGATATCTTTGATACGAAATTAAGAAAAATATTATTATGCATTTTTTACCAGACAATATCGATAATTATGCAGTGATGCACACTCAAGATGAACCAGAATTATTAAAGAAACTAAACAAAGAAACTTGGCAGAAAGTTCTTTTGCCTCGTATGTTATCTGGAGCTTATCAGGGTAGACTATTGTCAATTATATCTAAATTAGTATCTCCCAAAACTATTTTAGAAATTGGCACTTATACAGGGTATTCTGCTTTGTGTTTGGCAGAAGGTTTGCCGAAAGGAGGTAAATTAATTACTATCGATAAAAATGAAGAACTAGAGCCTATAGTTTCTAAATATTTTAACCTTTCAGATTATTCATCTCAATTAGAATCAAGAATAGGCAATGCGGTTGAGATTATTCCAACTATTGACGAGAAGTTTGATCTAGTTTTTATTGATGCAGATAAGTCTAACTACATAAACTATTTCAAAATGATAGTTGATAAGTTGAATCCTGGAGGTATAATTCTTTCTGATAACGTGCTTTGGAGTGGTAAAGTTGTAGAACCAACAGCCGAAAAAGATATAGACACTAAAGTTTTGAAAGAATACAATAAACTGATAAAAGAAGATTCAAGGTTAGAAACCATACTCCTGCCAATTAGAGATGGACTTACAATAAGTAGGAGGAAGAGTTAAAAGTTTTGAGTACTTAGAGTTAGGAATATTCTTATGTACTTTGTCTACACCAGACATTTTTTTTATACAAAAAAGTCCCTTTAGGGACGATATCTTTATAACTAAAGAACATGTTAACATCAAGCTCCATAGGAGCGATACAAATACTAGCTAAAATATGTAACACTCCTACGGAGTTCATGCTCATATAGATCAAAACAGAATCCACAAAGCTAGCGTCCCTCTGGGACTAAGTATAAACAAAACTCACAACTCACCACAATTTAAAGTAAATCTCTGTCTATCCTAGAAAGGTCTAATTTGTCGTTGAGTTTTGTTATGTTAAGAATCCACAAGAAAACATAAGCTACAGAAGCTCCCCAAAGTGCACCGAAAATTAAATCGGCAGGGTAGTGTACCCCAACATAAATTCTGGAATAACTAATGAATAAGGCCCATAAAGTTAGGATAATAGCAGAGTATCTAAAAACCTTTTTGAATTGATAACCCAAAAATACGGCAATTGCAAAAGTATTGGATGCGTGTGCAGAGATGAACCCCCAACGACCTCCAGGACTTCCAGTAATTCTAATTAAATCAGCAATATCGGCATTGTGACTTGGACGTGGGCGTTGAAAAACAGCTTTAAACCAATAGTATGTGGTTTGATCTACAAATAAGATTAAAAGAGAAATTACAATGACATAATAAATTAAACCCTTCCAACTCGACAGTCGATAAACTAAGTAGAGCAAAAGGAAATAAACGGGAAACCAAGTATAACGATGAGTGACAAAATTCCAGAAGCCATCCCACATTTCCGTTCCTTGTCCGTTTAAGTACAAGAATAGTTTTACATCAAGCTGAATTAGTTGGTTAATAATATCCATTATAGTTTTCTTTTTACTGCTCCTGCAACTTTATCAACTCCCTTTTTTACGCTTTCAACTTCATCTTTAATATCTGAAATTGCATCTAAGTCGGGGATGTTATCGTTGAACTGTTTTTTCACTTGTTTTTTTATTGGACGAGAAAAATCATTAACATTTTTCTTTACTTCAGAAATTTCTTTTTTAATATCTCCTACAATATCATCACTATTGGAAGTGTCTTTAATCTCACGTTTTATATCGTCGGTAGCATCTTTTAGTTGACGCATACCCTTGCCAAGAGTCCGAGCTATTTCAGGTATTTTATCTGCACCAAAAAGCATTACAACTATTAGTCCTATTACAAATATTTCGGAACCACCTATAAAAAGTAGAGTCATTTTATGTGTATTAAAAATTTTAGCAAAAGTAACTTTATTTAATTAAAGATAGAAATTTAGAGTTGATAACATTTTCAGGTATTTAAAACATAGGTTCTACCTTTATTTGTGTGGAAGTTGTAATTTAGAATAGTCGTCATCTTGAGCAGAATTTCCTTTGCTGCCTGCCCTGAGCGAAGCCGAATGGGGAACAAAAGGAAATGTAGTCGAAAGATCTATAGCAACAGTGATTACACAACGTGCTATTTGTTTAATAAACCTTTCGACTTCGCTTTGGCTCCGCTCAAGGTGACGATTGTTCCACAACATTGAGGGTAGAACCAAAACATAATGTCTCGTAGGTATATAAATATGGTAATCTTTTAATTATTTAATCACTATTAAAAAAATACAATCAAGATGAAATTACTTTTGATACATTTGCCCAACAAATATTAAGAGTCTATGGCAGATAAAAAAGCATTAGAATTTCTTCAGAAATTTATGACAGAAGAAAGGGTAGAAACATTTAAGAATGTCTTAGAAAATAGAACTAAGCATTTTACTGTTGTAGTCGAAGATATTTATCAATCCTACAATGCTAGTGCAATTATCAGAACTTGCGATGTTTTTGGTATTCAAGAAATGTATTCAACAACTAGATTACATCAATTTAATGTGAGTTCATATGTGGCAAAAGGAGCAGATAGGTGGGTTGATGTGCAAAAGTTTAATAAGCCAAATAGCGATAACACTCAAGAAGCAATAGATGCAATGCGAGAGAAAGGTTATCAGATTATTGCAACTTCACCTCATTACGGGTCAACAACTCCTAGTGATTTTGATGTTACAAAACCTTCTGCATTGTTTTTTGGTGCAGAAAAAGAAGGTTTGTCTAAAAATATTATCAATCAAGCAGATGGGTTTATAAAGATACCAATGTATGGTTTTACCGAGAGTTTGAATATATCTGTTTCGGCAGCAATAATTTTGCAAACACTTTCTCAAAAACTTAGAGATAGCGATATTGATTGGAGTTTATCAGAAGAAGAAAAATTAGAATTAGAGTTTAAGTGGGCTAAGAAATCTGTTAAGGATTCAAAATTGCTTTTAGAAAAATTTGAAATAATTAAAGATGATGAATAACGTAGTGTATATAATAATTGCAATAACTGCAGTAGTGTCTTACAAAGGATTTAACGATAGGCTTTTTTTCGAAAAATATATGCTTAGAGTAGGGAGTGTACTAAAAGGTAAGGAATATGTAAGAGTTGTTAGCTCAGGATTTCTTCATGCAGATTGGACTCATCTTTTCTTTAATATGTTTACACTTTACTTTTTTGGGCCAGAAGTTATGGCTCATGCAGGTATAGCTAATTTTATAATTATATATTTGGGTTCTATGGTATCTGGTAGTCTAATGGCTATTTATTTCAACAGGAAAGATTGGAGTTATTCTGCAATTGGAGCTTCTGGAGCTGTTAGTGGAGTTATTTTTTCGTCAATAATTCTATTTCCAGGAATGAGCTTGTACATTTTACCCATACCTTTTCCTATACCAGGCTGGTTGTTCGGAATTGGATACGTACTATATTCTATTTACGGAATGAAAAAACAATTAGGAAATATAGGACACGGAGCTCACTTGGGAGGTGGAGTAGCAGGAATATTAATAACTATTTTGTTGATGCCTTCAGTCGTTTCAGAAAGTTGGATGACAATATTACTTGTATTAGTCCCTTTTGTGATTTTGATGCTAGTGGAGAAGAATAAATGATTTATTCAGAATTATTAAATAGCTAATGGCTGAGCGCCAAAGGCTAAAAGCTTATAAAATAAATGGAAAAGAAAGATTTTAATTTAGATTACAACATACGTCCTTCTAGCTTAGGGTTAGAAAATTCTAAAGTAATATACCTAATTCATGGTTACGGAGCAGATAAAAATGACTTGTTTAGTTTTGCAAATTATTTACCTAAGGAGTTAACAGTGATAGCAATGCAGGCAACTTTCACTATGCCGTTTGGCGAGGGTGGAGCTTGGTATAGTTTAGAGCTAGGACCAAACGGAGAGCATTTGTCTAACATAGAGCAAGCAAAACAATCTGTTCAAGAAATCAGTAAATTCATAGATGCAAGTATTTCAAGCTACGGATTTGATAAGGATAATGTTTTTGTTCTAGGTTTTTCTCAAGGAGCAATTTTAAGTTATTCTTTGGCACTTAATAATCCCGAAAAATTTAAGTACGTACTCCCACTTAGTGGTTTTATTATGAATGAAATAATGCCCGAAAGTTTTGATAAAGACTATTCTAACCTTGATTTCTATAGTGCTCATGGGACAATGGACGGAGTTATTTCTATAGAAAGAGGCCGCACAGTAAGTGCACTTTTAAAAAAGTTAGATATTAAGCATATTTATCACGAATTTCCTGCAGCACATTCTATTGCTCAAAAAGAGTTTGAAGAAGTAGTTGCTTGGTTGGGAGAAAGGGTTTAAGGATTAATTTTAATATTTAAATACGGTATGAAATACCGTATTTTTTTGTTTGTTTTCTGAAACAAAACTCATAGTATTACAAGTTATTATCTCAAGATTGTTTTAAGCTAAAAATCAACTACTTACATATGTATTATCGCAAGTTTTTATTGTCAATATTTTTATTTTCTTTGGTTGTGTTGAATTCAAATGCACAAACCGAAGCCAGCAAAGCTTACGTAAAGAGGTATAACAAAGTGGCAATGGACGAAATGCGTATTTATAAAATACCTGCTAGTATCACATTGGCACAAGGGATTTTAGAGTCGGGTAATGGAAATAGTAGATTGTCAAAAGAAGCAAATAATCATTTCGGTATTAAATGCGGGAGTAGTTGGACAGGAAAGAGTGTAAAACACCACGACGATAAAAGGAATGAGTGTTTTAGAGTTTACACTTCACCTTGGGGATCTTATCGCGACCACTCAAAATTTTTGACAAATAATAAACGATATTCTGGACTTTTCGACTATAAGATTACTGATTATAAAAGTTGGGCCAATGGTTTAAAAAAGGCAGGATATGCTACAGATAAAAAGTATCCAAAAAGACTTATTAAAATTATAGAGGAACACCAACTTTATAGTTACGACAAAATGGTACTCAATGGCAAAGAGTTTACTCCTGATGAGATTATCGCTATTGCTGGACCTCACGCTGTAAAACGTCATGGTAATAGATTAGATTTTATTGAAACTAGAGATGGAGATACTTATGAATCGCTATCACTAGAATTAGGTATAAAACAAGAAAAAATAATTGAGTACAATGATAAAAATTGGGATAGTAAAATTATCAATGGAGAAATAATTTATCTGGAACGAAAGCGTAGTCATGGAAAAAATAAATATTACTCTGTAAAAAAGGGAGATACCATGTACATTATTTCTCAGAAAGAAGGAATCCGCTTGGATTATCTTTACAAAAGAAATAAAATGCATTATGGTTCTCAGCCTAAAACTGGTGCTAAATTGTATTTGAGAAAGTATAAAAAGAGTTAAGGATACCTCTAAAAAAATATGTAAAGAGTAGATATTGAATTATTAGAGATTCTCTTAGTTAGTAATAAAAAGTATATTTGTTAGGTAAACTAGATTGTTTTGTATTACCCAAAAAGAAATTTATAAAATGAAAAACATTTTAAAAACTTTAAGTATCATCTCTATTTTTGCACTAATATCGTGCGAACAGTCGCTAGATAATAATGAAGAAAGAATAAAGGCAGTTCCTAAAAGTGCTTTTTTAGTTTTAGAGGCCGATGAAATGGGGGATGCTTTTGATGTACTGCACCAGAATTCTTTATGGAATATTATAGATAAAGAGAAAAGTATAAACTTAGTTGTGTCTCAATTAAGCTCTCTAAACGATTTCTTGAAAAAGAATAAAATGACTTTAGATAATAATAAGGTTCTTATGAGTATGCATAAAACAGGTGCAAATTCGTTCGATTATTTAATCTATTTGTATGGAGAAAATTTAGATGCTAATGTTATAAAGGGCTTTAGGAAGTATAAAAAGCTAACAAAATCATACGATAAAGCAAGTATAGATAAATACTCGCTACCAGGAGTAACTATACCCATTTATGTGTGTAATTACAAAGGTGTTTTTATGCTTAGCAGAAATATTATTTTAATTGAGAATTCTATCAGGCAGTTGAATTCAAACAATAGTTTGATGGATAATGAAAATTTCAATTCTCTCTATAATGCCGTTAATCCTAAGGATGATTTTAATGTTTTGATAAATTTATCTAAGTTAGATGTTGTTAGTAGTTGGTCTAGCCAGAAGAATCTTATTTCGTGGTCATCAAATTTTTCCGATTGGGTAGAGTTGGATGTAAGTCCAGAGGAGAACGAAGTTTTTTTGAGTGGGATAACAACTACCAATGATTCAATCGGGCATTTCCTAGGGATATTTAAAAATCAAAAAGCTAGGGAAATTACTATCGATGAAATGCTTCCATCTGCAACATCTTTTTCAGTTTCTTTTGGAGTGGAAAACTTCCCAAAATATAATCGTAGCTATACCGAATATCTTAGGAAACACGGTAAGTTAAAGAAACTTGAAATTGCTCAGAAAGCCTATAAAATAGATAGAAACGACCTATTTGATATTTGGGTTGGAGATCAGTTTGCAATTGCAAGTATC
Organism: Ichthyobacteriaceae bacterium; assembly: GCA_016744755.1. Classification (GTDB taxonomy): domain Bacteria; phylum Bacteroidota; class Bacteroidia; order Flavobacteriales; family JADGDT01; genus JADGDT01. The sequence goes on from JADGDT010000030.1 coordinate 12,152, forward strand.
ACTTCTAATAACGAAAAAGTTAATTATAATGATTTGGTTCTAATTAAAAGCAGGGATGAAGCTTTGGCTGTAGAAGCATTGCAATTAGTAAGCGATAAGTCGGTTATAGACTTTAGAAGTTTTGCAATTAGAAAGTTCAATCAAAAAGGTATTCTGAAAAGTTATTGGGGAGAAGGTTTTGGTAAAATTAATATGCCATACTATACTGTAATTAACGATGTAGTAGTCCTTTCTGATGATATGAAAATAATTAAGGATGTTATTAGCGATCATCTCGATGGCCGAAGTCTTTCTAATTACAATCATTTCAAAAATGTAAAATCTGATTTGTCAGCGAAATCTAATATATTATTCTATTTCAAAAACCCTGATTTTGCCGAAACTTTAATTAATGTTTTCCCTGATTTGAAAAAGGTGATTTCTAGCAATATCAAAGAGTTGGATAAGTATAAATCGGGGGCTGTACAGTTTAGTTATGATGGAGGCATTGCTTTTACAAATATCTTATTAAAAGAGTCTGTAGAAGAAGAGAATGAAGTTAAGCCTCTATGGGAATTAGATTTTGATGCTGAGTTGTATCAAGAAATAAATACTCTTTACAATCATAAAACAAAGAATAAAGAATTAGCTGTTCAGGATAAAAATAATGTACTGTACTTGATAAGTAGTTCGGGTGAGATATTTTGGAAGAAAGAATTAGATTCTAAAATTTTAGGAGATATTAAGCAAGTTGATTTGTATAAGAATAGAAAATTTCAAATGGTATTCAATACAGAAAAGTATTTGTATTTACTAGATAGAAATGGGAATAAAATCACAAATTATCCTAAAAAACTTCGTTGGAGAGCAACAGCTGGTGTTGGAGTTTTCGATTATTCCAAAATAAGGGATTACAGATTACTTGTGCCAATGGGTAAACATTTGGTAATGTACGATGGAACAGGTAAGGCAGTTAAAGGTTTTGCAATGTCTAAAGTTAGTGGTGCTATAGATAAAACTCCTCAGCATTTTAGGGTTAAGGGTAAAGATTATATTGTTCTAAGTACATCCGGTGGTAAGATTTATGTTTTGGATAGAAGAGGAAAAATTAAATTTAACATTTCAAATAAATATCCATTAGGACGTAACAAGTTTTATGTATCGGAATCAAGTACGTTGTCTAAATCTAGTTTTGTTACAACAACAAAAAAAGGAGAATTGTTAAACGTATTCCTCAATGGATCTGTAGATGTTACAGAAATTGAAGGTTTCGATGAAAACACTTTTTATAAGGAAATATCAGGAGAAACAATATCTCTATCTAGTACAGAGTTGAAATGGAGTAACCAAAAGACAGCAGGGATTTACGATATTGATGGCGGTAATTTTAGTAGTCCACAATTATTCAAGAAAGGAGAGTTGAGTTTTATAATGTTTGGTTCTAAAACAATAAATAAAGTTTTTCTTTTTGATGCTGAAATGAATTTACAGAAAGGATTTCCTATTTACGGTCAAATTGTTGGGAAGCCTACAGATCATAATAGGAATGGAGTTATTGGTTTCCCAGTGATTGTGAATCAAGAAAAAGGAAATCTTAAAATGTATTCGGTTAATTAAGGCAAAAGATTACATTTGATTAATAAAATTAGAATAAACAAATTAGATGAAGACAGTAGAAGTTATTAAAGAACCCATAAGCATGGAAATGCGTTTGTTTGAGAGTAAGTTCAAACAATCAATGTCTTCGTCCGTACCACTTTTAGATAGAATTACTCATTACATCATCAGAAGAAAAGGAAAGCAAATGCGACCTATGTTTGTATTTCTTTCTGCCAAAGTTTTATCTGGCGAGGTGTCGGAACGTTCGTATCGTGCCGCATCGTTGATAGAGTTATTGCACACTGCAACCCTTGTTCACGATGATGTTGTTGATGATAGTAATATGCGTCGTGGTTTCTTCTCTATAAATGCACTTTGGAAAAATAAAATAGCAGTTCTTGTTGGAGATTATCTTCTTTCAAAAGGATTATTGTTGTCGGTAGATAATGAGGATTTCGATTTGTTGAAAATTGTTTCTACGGCAGTAAAAGAAATGTCAGAAGGAGAATTGTTACAGATAGAAAAAGCTAGAAAATTAGATATTACCGAAGAAGTTTATTTTGATATCATTCGTCAGAAAACAGCAACTTTAATTGCAGCTTGTACTGCAGCAGGTGCAAAATCTGTTGGTGCTGATAACGATATGGTTAAACGCTTCCATAGATTTGGAGAATTATTAGGAATGGCTTTTCAAATGAAAGATGACTTGTTTGATTATACCGATGCAAAAATTGGTAAGCCTACAGGGATAGATATTAAGGAACAGAAAATGACACTTCCTCTTATTTATACTCTTAATAACTGTGAAAAGAAGCAGAGGAAATGGCTTATAAATTCAGTGAAAAAACACAATACGGATAAGCGACGTGTTAGAGAAGTAATTGAATTTGTAAATAAAAGTGGAGGAATTCAATACACAATAGATAAGATGAAGGCATATCAAACTGAAGCTTTAAAACTGATTGAAGGTATAGAAGATAGTCCAGCAAAACAATCGCTAATCACCCTTGTGAACTATGTGATTGACAGGAAGTTATAGTCGGTGGGGGTAAAAAGTTTTGAGCCCATAGAGTTGAAAATTGTTTTAAGTTTAAAAAAATTAATTTTGCATATGTAACTCATAACTCATAACTCATAACTCATAACTCATAACTCATAACTCATAACTCATAACTCATAACTCATAACTCATAACCCGTAACCCGTAACTCAAAAAAATGATCCCAAAGGAAACAGTCGACATAATTTTTGAAACTGCTCGTGTAGAGGAGGTAATTGGCGATTTTGTAACTTTAAAAAAAGCGGGTCAGAATTTCAAAGGTCTTAGTCCGTTTGTCAACGAGAAGACTCCATCTTTTGTTGTTTCTCCAGTAAAACAAATTTGGAAAGATTTTAGTACAGGCAAGGGAGGTAACGTTGTTAGTTTCCTTATGGAACTTGAGAATTACTCTTATCCAGAAGCATTAAAATATTTAGCCAGAAGATATAATATAGAGATAGAAGAGAAGGAACTAGACGAGGAAGGAAAGAGAACCGCCGATGCTAAAGAAAGCATGTATCTAGTTTCTGACTACGCATCTAAATACTTCAACGAAACAATGCTTAACTCTCAAAGAGGAAAAGCAGTTGGGTTTTCGTATTTCAAAGAACGTGGTTTTAGCGATGAAACTATAAAAAAATTCAACTTAGGATATTGTCTTGATGAATGGACAGCCTTCACAGATTCTGCCTTAGCAAAAGGTTACAATATTGATTTTCTTGAAGGTACAGGTTTAACAATATTAAAAGACAACGGAAAAAAGTTCGATAGATTCAAAGGGAGAGTAATGTTTCCCATACACTCTATATCTGGTAGGGTATTAGGATTTGGAGGTCGTACACTTTTAAGCGACAAAAAAGTAGCAAAATATCTTAACTCTCCCGAAAGTCCAATTTATCACAAGTCTGATGTTCTTTATGGTATTTATCAAGCCAAAAGTAGTATCATTAAAAATAACACCTGTTATTTAGTAGAGGGATATACGGATGTTATTTCCTTACATCAAAATGGGATAGAGAATGTTGTAGCCTCTTCGGGTACTGCTCTAACTGTAGGTCAGATAAATCTTATCAAGAGATTTACTCCAAACATTACTGTTCTTTATGATGGCGATGCTGCAGGAATAAAAGCTTCTTTCAGAGGAATAGATCTTATTCTGAAGGAAGATATGAATGTAAAAGTTCTAACTTTTCCTGACGGACATGATCCTGATTCCTATTCTAAAGAAGTATCTACTACCGAACTAAAAGAGTATTTAGATAAAAATGCAACAGATTTTATTAAGTTTAAAACAGGTATTCTTTTAAAAGATGCAGAAGGCGACCCCATAAAACGAGCTGGATTAATTAGAGAGATTGTACTCTCTATTTCAAAGATTGAAGACAATATAAAGAGAGAAGTTTACGTACAAGAAACTTCACGATTATTAAATATCCAAGAGAGTATAATTTTTGATGAGTTAGCACAGATTGATGTAAGGGAACAGAAAAAAGAAGAGCAACAAGAGCGAAGAGAACAGTACAAAAGAGGACATACCCAGCAAATCACAAATCCTGGATTGATTATTGTTCCAGACGATGAGCCTTTGCCAGAGATGACAGGATTTAGTCCATCAGTGGCGACTTCAGTTAAAAAAATAAAAACGCAAGTAAATTCAGCAGAGGGACAAGAAAAAGAGCTGATGAATTTATTGCTTGTTTATGGAGATTATGAAATTGATATTGTTGATGATGTAGAGCAGAAAACTGAAGAAGGTGAAATTGAAATAGTAAAAGAAACTTTCACAACAACTGTGCTCGAAGAAATAATAGAAAGATTAGAAGAGGATGAAATGAAGTTTGAAAATCCTTTTTTTCAACAATTATTTGAAGAAATTAAAGAAGGTAATGCTAAGGAAGAACTCAGAGCTTCGTCATATTTTTCTAGACATAGAGATACTCAGATTGCATCTTTTGTTGCAGATGTAATTAGTGAGAAATATGAGCTTAGTGAAAATTGGAAAAAGAAAGATATTTTCATTTTGGGCAAAGAAGAAAAACTACCTCAAGCAACGGAAGAAACAGTCCTGAGTTTTAAAGAAAAAAGAATAGGAGCCAAAATAGATGATATAGCCAAGAGTCTTGTAACATTATCAGAGCCTATAGAGATTCAGCAAAAAATGATAGAGATAAAGAAGTTGGCAGAGCTTAGGAATTTGATTAAGTCTAAGTTGAATAGGGTTATATAAAAAATGCACCTGATCTCTCAAGTGCATCTTCAATATTTTTATAAATACAATTCTTAGTATAAATCTAAGTTTCTAGCGTGGTTTATTAACTCAACCATATTAGTAACGTCAAGTTTTTTCAACAATCTTGCTTTGTATGTACTAACAGTTTTTTCGTTGATAGCCAATTCTTCAGCAATTTCTTTATTTCTTTTTCCAGCAGAAAGAAGTTTAAGAACTTCAATTTCTCTAGTAGATAATTTTTTGTATAAACGAGAAGGTCTGTGAGCGTTTTCGTCGAAAGCTAATTTCTGAGCTAACTCATTACTAATATAAATTCCACCTTCATCAATTTTCCTAATTGCAGAGATAATCGTATCAGTATCAGCCTCTTTTGATACAAATCCTGACGCTCCTGCTTTTAAAGCACTAATAGCATACACTTTTTCTGGGTGCATACTTAATATCAAAATTTTAGTATGAGGTATATCTTTTTTTATGTGTCTAATGGCAGTAATACCGTTTACTTTAGGCATATCAATGTCCAATAAAACAATATCAACATGTTGAGCTTTTAGTTTGTTTAAAGCATCTTCTCCATCAATAGCTTCGTCGACTATATTTATGTCAGATATTTGTTTAAAAAGTAATCTTAATCCCTTACGGACTACAGCATGATCGTCAGCAATTAATACATTTATCATTTTACTTATGTTTAAGACAGTTAATACTTACTTTATTGATTACAAATATATCAATTCTAATCAAATAAAAAATTTATCTTTGAAGAAATTTAATCGCCACAATAAATGAATGATTTTTTCTCTGAATGGGTTAACTACTATATAGTTATCGCATTAGTAATGGTACTTGGTGTTGTGTATAGCTATTGGCTTAGACGCGAGAAACTACTTGTGAAGCACGGAGATTTAATAAAGGAATTACAGCTTAAAGAGCGTAAACTCAACGAGTTGTATTCACTTCAAGAAAGTAGAAATATTTCATTAGAAACCTCTAAAGCTAAGTTAGAGAAGGTAAATTTCACTAACAATAAGTTGTTGAGTATTATGGCTCACGATGTAAAAGGACCATTGAAATTTATGGCAAATTTGGCGTTGTTAATGAAGAACAATTATAGTCTTCTGTCTGAAAATGAGCGAATCGAAAACTTGGACATTATATCTACCACAGGAAATAAAGTTTTTGAATTGGTCCAAAATATGCTTCAATGGACAAAAATTCAATCAGAAACAATTAAGATGCAAAAAGACCCTGTACATCTAAGGAGCTTAGTTCAAGAAAAAATAGATTTATTTAGATCAGGATCAAAGAGTAAGGAAATTAATGTTGTTAATGATTTAGAAGACAAAATTTATGTTTGGGGAGATGTAACTATGTTAGGACTAGTGTTTCAAAATCTTATTTCTAATTCCATAAAATTTACACATAGTGGAGGAACAGTAAGGATTTATACAACTTACGAATTAGATGATGTTGTTGAGATAGCTTTAGCAGATACAGGAATAGGGATGAGTGTTTTGGAGGTTGAGAAATTAATTAATAAAAATATTCACCATACAACATCAGGTACTTCAGAGGAGCCTGGGTCAGGTCTAGGGATGATGGTTGCACAAGAAATGATAGGATATCACGATAGTAGAATTTTTGTGGATAGTATGGTTGGAAAAGGAACAACTTTCACATTTGTATTGCAATTGGTAAATTAGCGTTTTGGCAGTAATTTTAAAGATATGAGCAGTAAAGTAAAAGTAATAGAATGTCCGCGTGATGCTATGCAAGGTATAGAGGAATTTATACCTACAGAAAATAAGGCACGTTATATTAATGCTTTACTAAAAGTGGGATACGATACTATAGACTTTGGAAGCTTTGTATCTCCAAAAGCTATTCCTCAAATGCGAGATACTGCCGAAGTTTTGAAACAATTGAAATTAGAAGAAACTAACAGTAAATTACTTTCTATAGTTGCTAATTACAGAGGAGCAGAAGATGCTTGTTCATTCGACGAAATATCTTATGTAGGATTTCCTCTTTCTGTATCAGAAACTTTTCAGCAAAGAAATACACATAAATCTATAGATGAATCTTTACACTCTGTAGAGAAAATTCACAATCTAGTTTCTAAATCAAACAAAGAGCTGGTTGTATACCTATCAATGGCTTTTGGTAATCCTTATGGCGATAAATGGGATGTAAAAACTGTAATGAAATTGGCAGAGAAGGTTGCTGGTATGGGAGTAAAAACTATTGCGCTATCTGATACAATAGGTGTTTCGGAAAAAGAGTCTATAAAATATTTGTTTTCGAGTTTAATTCCAGAGTTTCCAGAGGTAGAATTTGGAGCTCACCTACATTCTCGTATCGAAACATGGAGAGAGAAAGTAATGGCTTCGTATGATGCTGGTTGTCGTAGGTTTGACTCAGCAATAAAAGGATTAGGAGGATGTCCTTTTGCTAAGGATGATCTGGTTGGGAATCTACCTACCGAGAAACTACTTTCTTACATGACTGAAAGAAGAATTGAAACGGATATAAATCCACTGATGTTCGAATCTGCCTATAATTCAGCACTACGTGTTTTTAATTAATATTTATGGATTACAGTTTCGATTCAAAAGAAGAAATCAAGGCAGAAGACTTTTATTTTTCGGAAGAAGGATATAGAGTGTTTACCGAGAAGTATCACTTAAAAAGAGGATATTGTTGTAAATCAGGGTGTAGACATTGCCCGTATGGTTACGACAAGCAAACTGATGAGATAAGAAAAATATAAAGTTGTTAAATTAAGTATTGTACAAATATACACTAAGGTATGCGTAAGGCAATTTCCTGAAGAATTGGGGTTTCTATTTTATCTTCTTTTTCTAGTTTCAGAAAGAAAACAAAATTACTGTTAGATCCAACTACTACAGTGCCATTAGAAAGAACGACTGGAGTAGAGAAAATTTTACCGCCAGTATCAAATTTACTTATCAGTTTTCCCTGTGGAGTAAGGAAATATACAAAATTATCATAGGAAGAAATAACTATAGTACCATCTTTTAGCTTTACTGGCGAAGCAATTATTTTTCCATCAGTTTTAAATTTGTACTTCAGTTCACCATTATTCTTCAAGAAATAAACAGTCTTGTCGAAAGAACCAATAACTATAGTGCTATCATTTAAGATTAATGGGTTGCCATGAATTGCCCCGTCTGTTTTAAAAGTAGTTTGAACTTTTAGTTTTTGATTCATAAAATATAATGTATTGTCGTAAGAACTAGCTATGATTATCCCATTTTTTAATTCGGTAGGTTTAGAGTGAAGCATCCATCCTTTAGTTTTGTACTGTGCAACTTTTTCAGCATTCTGATTTACTATATATACATATTTTCCGGTTGTACCAGTTGCAATATTTCCATTGTTCAATAACGTGAGATCAGTATGAGCGATACCTTTTGTTTCAAATGTTTTACTTGTATTGTTTTTTGTATCGTAAATAACTAACCCTTTTGTGTTTGCTCCAAAAGCAAGCTTTCCATCTGGTAATTCTAAAACCTTAGAAAACAATCTTCCTCCAGGTTTGAAACTACTAATTAATTCCCCTTCTTGATTTAAGATGTACATATTCTTATCATAGGAGCCAATAATAATATTTCCGCTAGATAAAACTTGAGGGGAAGAGTGTATCCATCCTTTGGTTTTAAACCTCTTAATTAGATTTCCAAGTTTATCTAAAAAATACACATTCCTGTCGTGTCCACCAATTACAATAATATCATTATCTGTTACAACAGGCGATGAATAAATATTAGAATTAGTTTCGAATTTATTAATCATCTTCACGTTTTGCGAAAAAGATTTATTAATTGAATGTGTATAAGCTAGTACAAATACAAAGAATTTTATTAGATGTTTATTTGTCAAACTTATTAGTGAAATTTAGAAGTTTTTTTATAAACTTAAAACTAATGTAATTTTTCGGGAATGAAGTACTTGTCTGAAAATAAAATTATAGGTTTGTTCTCTGAAAACACAATGTAAGATGATAGAAGTAAAAAACATATCCAAGAATTATGGCGATCAAATTGCCGTAAATAATGTTTCTTTCAGTATACAACAAGGAGAGGTAGTTGGATTTTTAGGTCCTAATGGAGCAGGGAAATCAACCATGATGAAAATAATAAATTCATATATTTCATCTGATGTTGGAGTAGTAAGAGTAGGCGGAATAGACATTTTTGAGGATTCAGTAGGAGCAAAAAGAAAGATTGGATATCTGCCAGAGAATAATCCGCTTTATACAGAAATGTACATCAGAGAGTATCTGGAGTATGTAGCAGATATTTACAAAATTCCATTTTCGGCAATAGATGTAGTAATTAAACAAACAGGATTAACAAAAGAGTCTAATAAGAAAATTTCTGATTTATCTAAAGGGTACAAACAGAGAGTAGGTTTGGCTGCTGCAATAATACACAATCCAGATTATTTAATTTTAGATGAACCAACTACAGGGCTTGATCCAAATCAGATAGTAGAAATCAGAAATCTAATAAAAGAGTTTGGTAAGGAAAAGACAGTATTGCTTTCTACACATATTATGCAAGAGGTAGAAGCAATGTGCGACAGAGTAATAATAATTAATAATGGGAAATTAGTTGTAGATGAAAATCTTGATAATTTCAGAGAAGAAGATACAGATACATGTAGAGTTGTTTTCGATAAAGAAATAGAACTTGAAATTTTGCAATCAGAATTGAAAGTGGAGGTGTTTAGTAGTAATTCAAAGAAGACGTATAAATTTAAGCATTACGAAAAGAGTATTCTGAAGAAGCTATATGAGTTTTCTGAAAAGCAAAATATTAATATTATTGAATTTAAAGTATCAAAAAAGAGTCTCGAAGATACTTTTAGGGAATTTACAACCTAGATTATTTTGAATGAACAAAATGATATTCGAACATGGGTAATACTAAATAAAATATTTAACTTTGCAATCATAACAAAAAACAATAACAAACTTTAATAACAAAATAATATGAATATTCCTGAAGAATTAAAGTATACAAAAGATCACGAGTGGATTAAAATTGATGGCGATGTAGCTACAGTTGGTATTACTGAATTTGCAGCTGGTGAATTAGGAGATATAGTATACGTAGAAGTAGAAACGGAAGGCGAGACTTTAGAAAAAGATGAAGTTTTTGGTTCTGTAGAAGCTGTAAAAACAGTATCTGATTTATTTATGCCTTTATCAGGAGAAGTTGTAGAATTTAATGAAGAATTAGAATCTGCACCAGAAACTGTAAATAGCGATGCTTACGGTGAAGGATGGATGATAAAGATTAAAATGAGCAATTTGTCTGAAGTAGATGCATTGTTAGATCATGTTGCTTATAAAGCACAAATTGAAGCGTAGTAAAAAATATTTTATTGTATTTATTCCTGCCCTTATTTGGGCGGGAATAATTGCTTTTATGAGTTTGTTGCCTAGTACCAAACTACCTTTAAATGTACTTGTTGTACCAGATAAAATAATTCACTCTATAATCTATTTTGTATTAACACAGCTATTAGTGTTAGCGTTTATTTATCGTAATAAATTGATAAATAAGGAAGGGCTAATATTAAATAGCTTTTTTATTTCGGCATTGATTTCTTTAATGTTCGGTATCTTAATAGAAATTGCCCAAGAAAAAATGAATATAGGTAGGTCTGGTGATTGGAAAGATGTACTGGCAAACTTGTTTGGCATAGTAATTGTTTATCCTATTGTGATAATGGTGCATAAAACCAATATTTTCAAGAAGTTATTTATTCATAAATAGAGCTAATATACAGACTATCACTAACTTTAATAATGTTTTAAGTGTAGCTAGTTTTTATTTGTTTTTTTAACATAGTTTTAAGTATCTTAGCCGAGCCTAATAAAAAAGTATTTAATGGAAGCAAAGAAGAATCCTAAAGCCAATCTGGAAACCAGAAAAGGCTTATTTATGCAGATTGGTTTAATCCTTTCTCTTCTTTTCGTATGGGGAGTTTTAGAGTATAAATCTTACGACCACAGCGTTAAGAGTTTAGGAGAAGAACAGGTAATATTAGAAGATGAAGAAATTATACCTGTTACCGAAAGACAACAGCAAAAACCACCACCACCACCACCACCACCACCACAAGAGCAAATTGTAGTGGTAAAAGATGATGTTGAGTTGGAGGAAGAATTGCAAATAGAATCAACAGAAACTGACGAGGAAGAGGCAATCGAAATCGAAGAAGTAGCTGTAGAGGAAGAAGAAGAAGAAGTCTTTAATTTTCAAGTAGTTGAATCTCAGCCAGTTTATCCAGGATGTGAGAAAGAAGCAACTAAACAAGCTAAGTACATGTGTTTTCAGAAAAGTATTATGAGACACGTAAAAAAGAACTTTAAATATCCTGAAATTGCCAAAGAAATGGGAATCCAAGGTCGTGTTATTGTTCAGTTTGTGATAGGTAAAAATGGAAAAATTAAAGATGCTAAAGTTCTAAGAGGAGTTGATAAAAACCTTGACAAAGAAGCTTTAAGAATTGTTTCTAAAATACCAGGAATGAGTCCAGCTAAACAACGAGGTAAATCTGTACCAGTATCATTTATGTTACCTATTACCTTTAAACTTCAATAATTTAGAAGATAAAATATTATATAGAACCTCGCAAATTGCGAGGTTTTTTTGTGCACTTGTTTTTCTAAAAATATATAGGCTTCTTTCTTAGATGTTTCATCTTTAATATTTAGTTTTATAGAGTTTTTAATGTTATTATTTTCAATAAATATCCATACCAATGCAAGTTGTAAATAGGGTTTTCTTTTTACTGATATTCATCGTTAGTACACCGTTGTTTTCGCAAAATATAGATTCTGAGGAACTAGAAGAATTGTCAAACAGAACAATATCTGAGCTGGCAGTAAATAAGCTTATACCTTACGACTTTGACGTTAGTATTGATAGTGCTTGGGTAAATAAAGAAGCGAAAATATTAAAGCTATATTTTTCAAAAGAGTTAACGTATCTGCCAATCCGAGAAGAATGGTTAGATAAGTTTAATGCGACTATTCGTGAATCTCAGAAAAGAAAAATAAGGAATAATTATGAAATCTATGTTTACTCAAATTCAAGGCTAATTTCTACTTATATACCTAACGCTTTCAGATATAAAACAGTAATTGATATTTCTAGACAAGAATTAAGAAAGTTAGAGACTAAATCTCATGTAGAAAATATTGAGAATGATTATGTTTTAACAGAAGGATTACAGAACAGGCACATAGCTATTTGGGGAGGACATGGCAGGTATTATTCAAACAAAGATAGTTTGTGGCAATGGCAAAGACCCAACCTTTTTACAACTGTAGAAGATTTATTTACATACTCCTACGTAATGCCATACATTATGCCAATGCTCGAAAATGCGGGAGCAAATGTTTATTATCCTAAAGAAAGAGATACACAAATTCAGGAATTAGTTGTTGATTTCGATACCAATAAGTTGGCAGTTAAGCTTACGGGCGGAGTTGAAAATATTGATGGAGGATTTACATTAAAAGAAACTTATACAGATTACGAGAATCCATTTCTACTAGGTAGTCATCATCAAATGAAAACAAATGCTAACTCTAGCAAGAAAGATTCTATCGTTTACGAGATTAAAGGTGCAGAAAAAGGAATATTTGCTGTTTACGTTTCGTATGCTAAATCAGAAGAAAATGTTAGCGATGTAGAATATCAAGTTTTTCACGATGGAGGTAAAACTACTTTTGTGGTAAATCAGAAAATGGGTTATGGAACATGGGTTTACCTAGGTAGTTTTCAATTCGGGGTAAATACTGATTCTAAAATTATAGTAAAAAATAATTCTAAAGAAGAAGGAATAATTACTAGCGACGCAATTAGAGTTGGAGGAGGTTTTAATAGAATAGAAAGAAATAATACAGTAAGCGATAAACCTTCTTACATGAACGCAGGACGTTATTATTTGCAGTATGCAGGCATACCAGATTCTGCTGTCTATACTCTCACAAAAGGAAAGGATGATTACAGAGACGATTATAAATCAAGAGGAGAATGGGTAGATTATTTACTTGGACAGCCATACTGTTCTAATCGCGATAGCAGTTTGCAGGGATTACATATTCCTATAGATTTATCTCTTGCTTTTCATACTGATGCAAGTACTACAAAAACAGATTCCGTAGTTGGAACAATGACAATTCACAGCACTTACGGACTCAATGATGAGCGTAATTTCCCTGATGGCAGAAGTCGTTTTGCAAGTAGAGATTTAGCAGATATTGTACATGCCGAGATGATTAAAACTATTCAAGGTAATTACAACCCAAAGTGGGTTAGTAGAGCAATGTGGGATAAAAAATATTCCGAAGCTACCTATCCTAATGTGCCATCTATGCTGATAGAATTATTGTCTCATCAGAATTTTGGGGATATGAAATATGGTCTTGATCCAAACTTTAAATTTGATGTCAGCCGAGCAATTTACAAAGGCATACTTAAATATATAGCTTCTGCTAATAATATAGATTATACAGTACAACCTCTACCAATTAATAGTTTTGCAGTTAATTACAAAGATGAAAAACTAGTTTTAACTTGGGGTAAAACTATAGATAAAGATGAAGAAACTGCAACCCCTGATACCTACATCGTTTACACTAAAATTAATGAAGGAGGGTTCGATAATGGAGTTTTAGTAAATTCAAAAGAGTATATTTTAGATAAAGTGGAATTAGGGAAGCAATACTCTTTTAAAGTGAAAGCCATAAATAAAGGAGGAGTAAGTTTTGACTCTGAAATATTATCTACTTGTATTTTTTCTAAGTCAGATAATCCTGTGTTAATAATAAATGCATTTGACAAAGTATCTGCCCCTGAGTTTTTCGATACTGATAGTTTGGGAGGTTTTGCCAATTGGAAAAAGAGCGGAATTGCATATGGAGCTGATGTTTCGTATGTAGGACAACAGTATAATTTTGATAAAACTCAGCCTTGGGAAACTAATCCTCTTACAGGGCATGGAGCAAGTTATTCTGATGGTGAGAATGCCTTGATTATGGGTAATACTTTTAATTATACTTATTTACATGGTCAGAAATTCGCAAATCATAAAATATCATTTGTTTCTTCTAGTATTAAAGCTTTTGAGAATAACGCTTCGCAGTATTCTAGTTACAATAAAATAGATTTGATTTACGGTAAACAGAGTACTTACAATTCTCCTGTAAGTAAAAAGGATTATTCCATTTTCAGGAAAAAAACAAGGGGAGCGATGTCTATGTGGTTGTCAGAAGGGAAGAGTTTATTGATTTCTGGTGCTTTTGTAGCAAGTGATGTGTTTTTAGAAAACAGAAAAGATACTGTTAAAACTAAGTGGGTTAAAGAAAATCTTAACTACAATATTATTACAGATAAAGCATCAGTAAATGGTGAATTTGCAGGGACAGATAATAACTTCAAAATAAATAAAAAAGCGATTGATCAAAATTATGAACTTCGATCTGTAGATGCTCTTAAAAATATCAATTCTGGAAATGTAATGTACAAGTACAACGAGAATAATTACCCAGCAGGTGTTTTTTCTGAAGTTAAAAAGTACAAAGTGCTAGTACTTGGATTTCCTTTAGAGAGTGTAATTGAAAATCAAGATGAGATTTTTGATGAAGTGATTCAGAAGTTGAGTTGGTAATATGCTTTTAGATTTTAATGTTCTACCACTATTATTGTGGAAGAATAGATCTTTTCAAATAAAACCAATGAGTTTATGACGAGTTACTATTATGCTGATCGGAGCTTTGCGGAGTCGAAGTATCTACTGAAGCATTGGTCAACATAAATTATTTCGACCGAAATAGATCCTTCTATTTCATTTTATTAGTCTCTCATTAAACTTCATTCAGTACCAGCTTATAGACAATAAATCATCACTAAAATATAAAGGTTAACTCTTAGTGGCCTTTGCGAATCACTTAGTGTCCTTTGGGTTCTTTTTATCCCGATAATTATATTTTTCAAAACTAAAGTATAACTCTTTACACATTAATTATTTTGTAAGCAGATTTATATTATTTTTGAATCTCTTAAAAATATACGATAGTGGCAGATTATTTAGATTCATTAAATGAAGCTCAACGGGTAGCTGTTGAGAACTTGAAAGGACCAATGTTGGTTATTGCAGGTGCAGGTTCGGGTAAGACAAGAGTTCTTACCTACAGAATAGTTCACCTAATAAATAACGGAGTTGATCCTTTTAATATTTTATCTCTGACTTTTACCAATAAAGCAGCAAAGGAAATGAAGAATCGTATTGCCATGCAAGTTGGTCGTTCGGATGCTAAAAGTCTTTGGATGGGTACTTTCCACTCTGTGTTTGCGAAAATTTTAAGATCAGAAGGACATAGGTTAGGATTCCCTCAGAATTATACAATATACGATGCACAAGATGCAGAGAGAGTAATTAGAGGAATAATAACCGACATGAATTTAGATAAAGATATTTACAAGCCTAAACAGGTTTTGAATAGAATTTCCTCTTTCAAAAACTCGCTGATAACAGTAAAAGCCTACTACAATAATCAAGAATTACAAGAAGCAGATGCTGCCGCAATTCGCCCGCGTACAGGAGAAATATACAAAGAATATGTAGATAGATGTTTTAGAGCTGGAGCAATGGATTTTGATGATTTGCTTTTGCGAACAAATGAATTACTAAACCGTTTTCCAGAAGTATTAGCACTGTATCAAGATAGGTTTAGATACATCATGGTCGATGAGTATCAGGATACAAATCACTCACAGTATTCTATAGTGAAAGCATTAGCTGCCAAATTCGAAAATATTTGTGTTGTTGGAGACGATGCCCAAAGCATTTATGGTTTCCGTGGTGCAAATGTTAAAAATATCCTTGAGTTTCAGAAGGATTACCCCGATATGAAAATGTTTAAGCTAGAACAGAATTACCGTTCTACAAATAATATTGTTCAGGCTGCAAATAATGTTATTGCCAATAATAGAGATCAGCTAGAAAAAGATGTTTGGACATCGAATAACGATGGTGAACAGATAAAAGTAGTAAGAACTGTAACTGATAGCGAAGAAGGGAAGTATGTAGCTACAACCATTTTCGATACGGCAATGGAGGAAGGGAACAACTGGAGTGATTTCGCTATACTTTACCGAACAAATATGCAATCTCGTTCTTTAGAAGATGCATTGCGTAGGAGAGATATGCCATATAGAATTTTTGGTGGACTGTCGTTTTACCAGCGCAAAGAGATTAAAGATGTTTTATCGTATTTCCGTTTGGCAATAAATCACAGAGATGAGGAAGCACTACGTAGAATCATAAATTTCCCTGCTCGTGGTATAGGAAAAACAACCATGGATAGAATAACTATTGCATCCCGCGAAAATACAATGTCGATGTTTGAGGTTATTCTTCGAGCACCACAAATGAATTTGGGAATTAATGCAGGTACTTTACGTAAGTTGGAAGCTTTTATTTTAATGATAAAATCTTTCAAAACCCAAATAGAAACAATGGATGCTTTTCAGATTGCCGAGAGTGTAGTTAAATCTACAGGTATGGTAAAGGAATTGCAAAAAGATAGTACTCCCGAAGGTGTAGCCAGACTCGACAACGTACAAGAATTAATAAACAGTATTAAAAAATTTACAGAAGATCAAGCAGAGCAGGCAGATGGCGATGCATCTTTAACAACATTTATGGAAGATGTAGCGTTGTTAACAGATGCAGATAAGGATGATAACGACCCCAATAAAGTTTCGTTAATGACTGTTCACACATCAAAAGGATTAGAGTTTCCACATGTGTTTATTGTGGGTATGGAAGAAGAACTTTTTCCTTCGGGAATGAGTATCAATACTAGATCTGAATTAGAGGAGGAACGAAGATTGTTTTATGTAGCAGTAACTCGTGCCGAAACCCAAGCTTATCTTTCGTATACTCAAAGCAGGTATCGCTGGGGAAAAGTAACAGAAGCAGAGCCAAGTAGGTTTATTGAAGAAATTGGCGATGAGTATTTGCATTACACAACCCCAAGAACCAGACAATCAAGAGCATTAGGAGCAAGTGGTGGATTAGTAGGAGGAGAAAGTTTAAGATCGACAAAACCAAAATCAGGAATAGCTCCTGATAAATCGCCTTCCAGACCGATTAGGAAATTAAAACCTGTAAATTCTGCGGTGTCAGGTAATACAGATTTGTTTAGTACACAATTGAATAAAGGTAATATTGTAAAACACTCCCAATTCGGATTAGGAGAAGTAATGATGGTAGAAGGAGTAGGTGTAAATCAAAAAGCTTCAATTAGATTTGAAAAAGGAGGTATAAAAAAGATGTTGCTTAAATTTTCGAAGTTGGAAGTTGTTAGGTAGGTTTTAAGATAGAAGTTCTAAGGTGAAAGCTGAAAGGTAAATGGTAACTTGTGTCAATATATGTTATTTACAGATGGTAAATTCAATTAATTATCGACACTGAAAAATTAAAGAACTAGTTTCTATTATTGAAAACAATACCAAGTAATTATTATGGACATGGACAAACTTCAAAATAAAAATTTCTTAACCAATATTGTTACCTTATTACAATCTGCAAAACAACAAGTGGTTCGTTCTGTTAATCAAACTATGGTTATTACCTATTTTGAAATAGGCAGAATGATAGTAGAAGAACAACAAAATGGAAAAGAACGAGCAGAATATAGAAAGGCTATAGTAAAAGATCTTTCGAGAGAATTAACTAAAGAATTTGGCAAAGGATTTTCAGTTGATAATCTTGAAAAGATGAGACGATTTTATCTTGTTTATGGAAAATCCGCAACACTGTTGCGGATTTTGGAAAAACAAAATATATTACCTCTTAATTCAGAAGAAAATTTGATACTATTAAGCCAATTGAAAGATGGAAAATCCGCAACACCATCTCGGAAATTGGAAAATATTACGCAAACACTGTCTGCGGTATTCAAATTAAGTTGGTCGCATTATTTAACATTGATGAGAATTGACAATGAAGAAAAACGTCAATTTTATGAAATTGAAGCCTTCAAAAACAATTGGAGTATTAGAGAATTAAAACGCCAATACGATACTGCACTTTATACAAGGCTTACATTGAGTAGAGATAAGGAAAAGGTAAAAGAATTGTCGATAAAGGGTCAAATACTTGAACATCCAAAAGACACTATAAAAGATCCTTATGTTCTAGAGTTTATAGGTTTGCCCGAAAACACTAGCTATTCTGAAAATGAATTAGAGCAAAAAATAATAGATAAATTAGAGCATTTTCTACTTGAATTAGGTACAGGATTTACTTTTGTAGCAAGGCAAAAAAGAATTTCTTTTGACGATAAACATTTCAGAATAGATTTAGTGTTTTACAACAGAGTTTTAAAGAGTTTTGTGTTAATTGATCTGAAAATTGGAGAATTAAAACATCAGGATATTGGGCAAATGCAGATGTATGTAAACTATTACGATAGAGAAATACGCTTAGATGACGAGAATAAAACTATTGGTATAATACTCTGTCAAAATAAAAGCGAATCAGTAGTTGAATATACCTTGCCAGAAAATAACGAACAAATATTTGCGAGTAAGTACAAAACAGTACTGCCAAGTAAAAATGAATTTAAGAAAATAATAAACGAGTGAAAATTATTATTTCAAAAACGGCAACACATAACCCGAAACCCGTAACCCGTAACCCGAATGTACATAGATATTCACACACATAATTCAACAAAAGAAGAAGATATTCTAAATATTCAGAATATTTATTTGGGAGAAAAAGTGTTGACTAAATCGTATTTCTCTGTGGGTTTACATCCTTGGGACATCAATAAAAATGATTTTGATGTTACATCTGAATTAAATAAAATTAAAGAGGATAAAAATCTATTGGCAATTGGAGAGATTGGACTAGATAAGAATATTGATGTATCTCTTTCTGATCAAGGAGTTTTATTGCATGAACAACTTATAATTTCGGAGCAAAACAATCTACCTGTAATTTTACACATAGTTAAAGCTTTTAACGAAATTATAGATATTAAGAGTAAATTTTGTTATTCTCACCCATGGATAATTCACGGGTTTAACAAAAAAGAAGAACTAGCAAAGCAGTTAACCGACAAAGGTTTTTATTTGTCTTTTGGAGCTAGTGTTATGAATAAAAAAAGTAATTCTGAAGAAGTTTTAAGGAGTATTGATGTTTCTAGAATATTTATAGAAACAGACGATCAGAAAGAATACGGAATTAAAGAAATATACAAGAGGATTTCTGAAATAAAAGAAATACCTATAGAAGAATTGAAGGAGCAAATAGAAAAAAATTTCAAAAAAGTTTTTACAAAATACAATGGATAATTGGTTAGACAGAACAGAGTTGTTAATTAAAAAAGAAGGAATAGAGAAGTTGAAAAACTCAAATATTTTGATTGTGGGAATTGGTGGAGTAGGTTCTTTTGCTGCAGAGTTTATTGTTAGATCTGGTATAGGTAAACTTACAATTATTGATGGCGATAATGTTGATAATACAAACATAAACCGTCAATTACCAGCTATGAAATCGACTCTTGGCAAACATAAAGTTGATGTAATGGCAGAGCGATTAAAAGATATAAATCCAGAGTTGGAGTTA
>JADGDT010000157.1 GCA_016744755.1 Ichthyobacteriaceae bacterium
GAAATTTTCCGTTATTAATAATTTTGTTTTCTTTATGTACAATCTTTCCTTCTACATTAAAAATACGAACAGCTACATTAGCATTGTTTTTAAAACTATCAGACTTCACATTAATAATTCCTGAATTAACGGGGTTTGGATAAACTGTAACATCTGAAAATTCAGAGTTATTGTTTGAAAGGGTTGCTCCAAATTTAATAATTAGAGTTGGGGAAGGTGTTGCGTTTGCTTCGGCTCCATCGGCAGTTGTAAAAACAATTCTACCATATTGAGGGTTGTTTATATCGTCTGTATTTAACCTTAAAAAGATAAAATCTCCTGCGGAGGCTGTACCGTATTGATTATTAAGAAAAGTAACAAGAGTAGTTTCTCCTACTGGAGATGCATTTACTATTCCTACTGGTGTAGTTTTAGTTGCGAAATCATCTTGAATTCCTGTTCCATTGTTAGAAGTACCGAAGATACCAGCATAGCTATCTGTAACAAGAACATTATCAGATGAGCGTGCGTTCAACGCATATAAATCTATATTTCCTGTTGTGCTAGCATTTACACTTTCTAAATTTACAGAAAATTTTACATCTATAACTTCCATTCCTGTAAGTATAGCAGGTAGCTCAAAAGGAAAAACTGACGCCATTTGTTTGCCTGCTACATATCCTCCACCAGCAATTACATTTACTCTATTATTAGGATCTACAAATCCATGCTCTGGAAAATATACTGCAGCATCTTTTTTACTAGATACAACTGTAGCTGTACTCCCATCATCAACAACAGTTAACTGAAAGCTTTCTGATGATTTACTCGTACCATTATCGGCAATAACTGTTATGTTATAAACTCCTTTATCGTACAACTGTGGCGAAAAAACAATTTTACCTGTATTATCTCCATTATCGGTAAACACTCCAAAACTAGGGTTTCCTTCTACTGTAAAAGCAATAGCATCACCTGCGGTATTGGATGCCGAAAAACCAACTTCTAATTCTTGCTCTTCTTGTACTTGTTTATCTTCTATTGGAGTAATTATTGCAGGGTCGTTATCCTCTACTCCTGTAACTGTTACCTGCCCAGCATCTGGTACAGATTTTACTAAGGCATATGTGTTTCCTTCGTGAGAGATAAGTTTAGCATCTACATTTACCCCATTTTGTGTAGCCGAAATATTTGCCCAATTATTGGCTACTCTAATTTTTACTGTAAGAGGAAAATCAAAAGCAGAATTAAGCATATCATCTGTTAGTGTAAACTTAACTTGAGTAGCTTGTACATCGTCTATTACTAAATTATGAGTAGTATAAGATTGTGAATATTGTGCAATACTAGTAAATCCATCTACCCATAAAGAATCTCCTTTATCTGCTAAATATTGTAAAAATTCGTCGGTAGTAGTTTGAGAAGCAGCATTAACATGATGAAAGTGTGTACTTCCCCATCCTCTGTAATAATTTTGTCCCCATAGATTACTTGTTTTAGTTACAAGTGGTAAAATGTATGTATCTCTTTTAGCATCATCAGCATAAATATGTGGATTTGATACTGAGTTTACATCTAAATAATTTACTTTATCTGCAAGGTTTAATATTCCAACAGTTCCTCGCATAGAAATAAACAATTTTCTAGCTTCATCAATATTACCATCGCCATAAGGATAAGCATAAGTAAGACAACTATTATTACCTGTTGTTACTTCTGCATTAACTTTATCTTGTGTAGCTTGTAAACGAGCTAAATAATCTTCTGGTGTAGGGTTTGTTCCTTCGCCTGGTTTATACCAGTTTCTATCGTCATGACCATTAATTTGATTTCCTGTAGAGGCTAACTCATTATACTTAACCCATCCCTCGGTAGTTACATTATACTGTGGATCTGCCTCTGTAATTACAAACCATGTAAAATTGAAACCGTACTTAGTATTCATTGTTTTCCAGAAAGGAATATCTCCTTCATTATTATCGTCTATTGTAATAGTGAATGCTGCTAGTCTGTCATCGTCCCATAAGCAAACATCTGCTTCGCCAACATTTGCTGGCCAAACTCTATCGGTAACTGTAAAACGCGATGATGCTGTTGGATCTAGGTTAAGTTTATCTTGTGCGTAAGTGAGATTTACAAACAATGATAGTATTAGTGATAATGTAATTGTCCTTTTCATATTCAAAAGTATTAAATAGTATGTGTTTAACGTACAAGGTAATTAATTAAATTTCCTTTTATTATTTCTCCAAAGATAACAATAACAATCGATTGTACAATTATTTTGTAAATTTTCTAAAAACAAAAAACCATGTACAGAGTACATGGTTTTTTGTCTTTAAAAAAAATCAGTTAGGTATTATTTCTTCATCAATTTAATATCTTTTTTTATAGCATCATTCGTAATTCTTAATATGAATAATCCTGATTTTAGAGATGAAATCTTATCAAAGTTTAGCGTTTGTTTATTTGATAATACCTTAATGTATTTTCCCTCAACTATTCTACCATCAATCGTTATAATTTTAAAATTAAAAATATCTCCAACTAATTTTTTATCGAGTTCTAGTGTTAAATTATTATCAGCAATAAAAGTGGGATAAACATTAATTAATGACTCTACAAAAGACCCTACAGACACGTTTAAAGAACCACTATATTCATAAGCTCCACAATCTACATAAGTTCCTGTTAATCTGTTATTTCCTGCCAAATCTGTATCCGATAAATCGGTATTTACTCCTGCTTCTATTGCGGGGCTATTTTCTTTTAATGTAAAATCAAAAATTGAATAATCAGAAAAGTAATTATCTGCTGACGAAGATGATATAGTAAGATTATTTTCTAAGATATTTCCGCTTACAATAGAGTATTGTTGTGCGATATTGTTTCTAATTACACCATTTGTATGCGTACCTCCTTTACCGGTATATTGCATAATCCACGGTCTAATATTTTGAGGATTAAGATTTGTAGGAGTTCTAAATACAGTATTATTCTGTATTCGAGTATTGTTGGAATTATTTAAAGTAATTCCATGATAAGTATCTATTACAACCAAATTATTTTCAATTAAACTATTAGTAATTTTCCCATCGGTAAGAAAAATTCCTTGCATTTGATAACTAACTAGATTATTATCTATCATATCTTGCGTAATAGGGTCAATAAAATTATAAACTTTATTCTTAATAATTACAATATTATCTAAAGTAGCACTTAATCCTAAAAATTGAATTGCATCATCGTGGTTCTGCCCATAATCTTCTAAGTAAGCATTCCTAATAATATTACTCTCTATAAGTACATTAGAACAATTTTGCATTTGTATAGCATCTGCACCAAAATTCTCTATTATATTATTTTTTAATTCAATATTGCTACTTTCTATAAGAAGTCCAAAATATACATTTTTAACATGATTATTGTTGAAAATAAAATAATCTCCTTTTAACCTTAGCCCGTGATAACTTCTATTTTTAGTTTTTGCATACCAATCGTCAAATGTCCAAGAGCTAGAGTCCTCTTCCATATAAAAAGTACTATTAGTTATTTTAATATATGTTGTGCTTGTACCTGTACTTACAAAGTTAGTTCTGAAATCTCCTCCAGTACCATCGGCAGTAAAAATTAAGCCATCGAAAGCCCAATAAGATGCTGTACCAAATTGTATACTTCCTAGTTTTGGATTATGACCTTCTAAAGCTTTAATGGTTACATACCCCGTATTAGATTTTGCTATATACGAACGCCCATGAGCACCATTCATTAGGTAGATAATATCTCCACTTTGAAAATTTTTGCCTCTTGCAAAAACATCTGCCAATGTTGTCCAAGCATTACCTACAGAAGTACCGCTATTATTCATATTCCCATTAGCAGGGTCGCAATAATAATTTGTTGCCGAAATTGAAAAAGACAATAAACTTAATATTGATAAAAAGTAATATTTTGAGAAATTGACCATATTAGATAAAAATTATGTTTTATATTAAAGTACTAATTAATTGATTAAAAAAAAACTTTACAAACCTGCTTACTCCATAATTATATAAATGAAAAAAACATTTACCATGCTATAAAATCACTTTTTAAACACCCCCAGTACAATAAAAATGCATCTCCAACAGTTTCACAAGATGGATATTTGTAAAGATTTTTAGGGTAAAATATTCTGGTATTTTGTTCTCCTGTATAAAAAGAAGTGTTCCTAAAAGGTCCATTATAATCTTCATTAATTCTGATATAATTATCACTTTCTGCGTCTATTCTAACTGTAGAAAGCATAGTGCAATTTTTAAATACATCACAACCAATGTAGATTATTGATTTTGGTATATCAATAGATTCTAAGCTTTTACAATCCATAAAAGCATTATCTGGTATATAACGTATATTAATTAAATCTTTTAAATTTATATTTTTTAGAGAATAACAATTCCTGAATGCTCCCTTTTCACTCAAGTTAAACTCATTATCAATTTTAATTATTGATACAGGTAATTTTATTTTAACTATTTTTTCACAGTTCATGAATACTATATTAAAAATTTCTTTTAGATTGATTAAACCTGATAAATCAATTTCTAATAATGATTTACAATTATAAAACTCTTGTTTTCCAATTGAATTTATAGAGTTAGGTAATATTATTGATTCAAGATATTGACAATTAATAAATGTATGATCAAGTATTTTTAGTGAATGCAAATTTGATAAATCAATTTTCTTTAATGATTTACATTCCCCAAAAATATTACTTCCCATTGATAGAATTGAATTTGGAAATTTAATATCCTTTAATTTTTCACATATAATAAATAGACCATCAGAGATTTTATTTAAGCTAGTTAAGTTTGATAAATCTATTATTTCTAGTGAACTACATCCTCTGAATGCTTGATCCCCAATTTGATTTACTGAAGATGGTAATTTTATAGTTTCGAGGTTTGAGCAATTAGTAAATACACCACCTTCAATTACTGTTAACCTATTTAAGTAGGTGAAATCTATATCCTTTAACCCAGAATACTGGAATGCTCCTGCTTCAATTTTAGTTATAGTTATGGGTAACTTAATCTTTTTTAATTTTCCTGCAGAAGAAAAGGCAGGAGAAAGATTTGTTAATTCTGTAGCCATTGATAAATCTACTTCTTCAATTTCTGTATTTGAGATTATATCCCATCCTAATATTTGTATTGATTTTGGAAATGATATTGTTTTAAGATTAATACAATCTAAAAAAACTCTATCCGAAATCATTGTTAAATTATTTTGTTTTGATAAATCAATATCTATAAGAGAAATACAATTTTTGAAAGCTTCGCTATGTATTTTCTTGATTGAGGAAGGAAATTTTACTTCATTTAAAACTGAAAAATTTTTTAATGAATAAATAGAGCTTATCCCAGTACTATTTGTCATGTCGATAGATGTAATTTTGTCTCTATTCTTTTTTTCTTTCATATTAATGGCTATAACCAAATCACCATTAATATATTTGGGAGTAATAATTTCTGTACTGCTACCGTTATAGCCTATTATAGAAATTCCTTGTATATCATCAATACCAATTATTTTTTCTGTAGACCATTCATTTGAATTATTTTTCAGACCATCATCATCCTTTTGACATCCAATACTTAGGTTAAGTAATAAGGAAAATATAAATATATTTCTAAGTATTTTAATCATTAGTTTATTATAAAAATTAGTTTTTATGAATTACAAGTAACTATTCATTAATTCAATGTTTAATTAAAGACCTATGGATAGAATCTACCAAATTAACATTGATTGTTTCTTCTTGATACCATTACTTTCGTATTCCAAGATATATTTTCCTGTTTTCAATATTTTATTATTTACCGATTCGTTGAAAATTGACTGTACTTCTTCTGCTGTAAATTCATTTTTGAAAACAACTTCTCCTTTGTACGAAAACAGTTTAATTTTCACAGTTGATGTTACATCAAAACCATAAAATCTAATGTTTATCTTTCCTTCCTCTACTGGGTTAGATGTTACTACAACTGTATTAATAATATCTTTAACA
>JADGDT010000158.1 GCA_016744755.1 Ichthyobacteriaceae bacterium
GGCAAAGCAAGCTCCTTTAACGAGAGTTCCATTATTGATTCGGTATTCTTATTTATCTGATTTTCCAAAACAGACCCCCTGTCTTTTATGTACTTTATATCCTTGTATTCGAACTTCTTAAAAGGATAAAAAAGATCGTTTACAACATGAGTAAACATTACAGGGTTTAAAATATCCTTTCCTAGTTTGTCGTAATAAATAGAGTAGTCGCTAGTGAAACAATTTTTGAGGTTAGACCTATATAATTGGCGGTAGTATTCAGCACCTAACATTCCACCCGAAGCACCCGTTATTAGGTGAGTGTGTTTCATGATGTTAAATTCACAAACAGAATCCAAGGAGTTGATTATGTTGAAAGTCCACAAACTAGATCTTTGTCCACCACCACTGGTATTTATGAAAACTATTTTAGGCTTTACGCCAGCTATTTTAGCATTCTTTTTCTTCCAGTTTTCTAGAGTATTCAATCCTAAAATATAATCGTGTTTGAAAATAGAATCGTTAGAAATTTTATTGAAATTATTAATGTTGTACTCTGCTTTTGTACTGTAATCAAGACCGTATGCTTTACTTTGTTTTGATTCGAGCAATATAGGAGAGTAGTAGTTTCCAACTAATAAAATAACAATAGTTGCAGTAAAAGCCCATTCTTTGAACCATGTTTGTAGTACTCCCACAAACATCATATACAGCGAAAAAATAAGTAAAATTGTTGCGGATGCAGGTATTTGTAAAAAAGTTTTATCAGAGAAAAATCCAAGAATAAACATTAACAAAATTATTGATAACATCAATAACCCTGCATTGTGATGATGTTGTTGCAAAACACCTAAAAGTACTTTTTTGTTGTAATGACTAGTAGGTCTAACTAGTTTTATGTAAAAAGGATTTCTTAAATAGTATTTTATTCTTTGGCTATCGTCAGAAACTTTTTTAGAATCTTTCTCCTTCTTTAAAATTACCTTTAATGGCTTGTTTATTGTCTTTTTAATTTTATTTCCAACTTTAGGACCAAATAAGCGAAGCACATTTTTATTTGTTGAAAAAAAATAGGTAAACATCAACGATATAATCAAGATAGATCCAATTATAAAAGCAAAAAGCATAATAAATATTTCTCTAACATTTGTGTTTTCTACATAATATAAAAAATTAAAAGTTGAGTAGAAATACAAAGATATTGCCACTATAGGAGCAAGAGAGTTATTTATAGAAAACCTTAGAAGGGGTCTATCTAAAGTTGCTAAAAACGGAAAAAATTTACTTAGATAAACGTAAGACGTTACGTGAAAAGTCATGGTGAACAACCCAAAGAAAACACCAACAATAAAAAATGATAGAAAATTTACTTGATCGAAATATTCGGGAGCGATGAACAAGAACCTTAATCCATAAGAATTTGCAAGATTACCAGTGATGAAAGCAACGATTATTGGCCAGAAAATTAGCAAAAACAAACTTGTTCTCAATTGAACTAATAAAAGTTTTATTGGGAAAAAGCTAGTTGTGAATTGATATATTTTCTTGATAATTCTCAAATTATTAAAATTGGTTATTTCTTTAAGTTACGAAAAAAATCAATCCCAAGAGTACTTTACTAAACTACCTCTTTCTTCATTTCTTACTACTTGCAAATGCACATCAATTTCTTGTTTTAAACTCTCTACGTGCGATATTACTCCAACAATTCTGTTTTCATTTTTCAGCGATTTTAAAGTTTCGAAAACAATGTGTAGAGCTTCATCATCCAACGATCCAAACCCTTCGTCGAGGAAGAAGAAGTTGTTGTTTGCTTTTATCTGATTTTGTACGCTATCGGCCAAAGCAAGAGCTAACGAGAGCGATACTTGAAATATCTGTCCGCCAGAAAGCGTTTTTACACTTCTAATTTTTCCTTCGTTGAGGTAATCTCTAATTTGAAATTCATTACCATCGGTAATTTCTAATTGTAAATGCTGTTTTGTCATCTTGAAAAATCTATCGTTGGCAGATTCACTCAAGTTTTGTAGATAAACAGTAGAAATGTAGTTTACAAATCCTTTTGCCTTGAATAGATTGTAAAGTAGCGATATATTTTCTTTGCGTTTCAGTAGGTTTTCATTCTTTTTTTCTAAGTCATTTTTCTTTTTCAAGTCAGCTTCTAACTTTTTTATTTCAGAAGTTATTACACTTAGGTGTGATGTTGTTTTCTTTAAATCAGCTTCTTTTATTTTTATAGTTTCAGTGTCTTTTTCAAGATTTGCTTTGTCAAAAATTTCGCCTTCACTTTTGGAATTTAATCTTTTTAATTCGTTAGATGCAACTTGGAGTTGGTTAAAAAACTCATCAATTTCTTTAGTAACTTGTTGTGTATTTATTTCGTTAGATAGAATATTTTCTACTTCCTCTAAAGAATTATATTTTGACTTTTTTAGTGTTTCTTCAATATTGAGCTTTATTTCATAAAGTTCATTTTTATTCTTTTCTAAAGTTTCTTCTAATTGTTTTTTTATTCCGCTTGCCTCCGCAAGCTTGTTTTCTTTTTCTCCTTTGTATAGAGTAAACTTGTCGAAAGTATCATTAATAAATTTTGCTCTCGATAGTTTTTCTTTGGCAATTGCAGAAATGTCTTCTTTACTTTTTGTGGAGAAATCAATAAGTTTTAGCAATGTTAAAGACTCTGTTTTACTTTTTACCTGAGTGCTTAGTTCAAGAACTTTGTTTCTGAAATCAAGAACTGCGTTGTTGTATTTTTCAACATTTTTAGTAATTGTCTTCTCATTTAATTCGTTTTCATTAACAGTTTTCTCCAATTGAGTAATTCTGTTATTTACTATTTCAGAATCTTTAATCTGTTTAGTTATATCATCTATTGAGGAATTAACATACTTCCCCCATACAAATGTTTTTATCTGTGATTCTTGTTCTATATTTCTTTCTGTAAATTTTCGGATACTTGTATTGAGTTGTTTCTCGGCACTCTGAAGTTTTGCACTTAACCCAGAAAGGGAAGTCTGCATATTGCGAAGAACTGAAAGTTTGGAATTAACTTTCTCAATTTCGTTAGAGATGTTAAGCACATCTTTCTGTAAATCAGCAATATTTAAAATATTAGGATGATCTGTTGCCCCGCAAACAGGACAAGATTCTCCATTGTGCAAATTGTCTGCCCAATGCTTTAGTTTTTGTTGAGCTAAAATATCTTGTGTTTCTTTATCAAGGTCACTTTTTTGTTTTTCGAGAGAGTCAATTTTTACACCAATTCTCTCTTTTATTTCATCAATATTTTTAGAATATAAATCATCCCCAACAGTGTTTTTTACTTCTTTATTTAAAGATGATATTTCTAATTTGTTATCTGAAATCTCCTTAGTTAAATCTGCTTTTTCTCTTTCTATTGCCGTAGTTTTCTCATGGTAAGTTTTAATCTTGTAGAGTTCTGAAATGTTGGGTTGGTTACTTTTTAAAATTAGTAACTCATCCTTAATCTTTTTTATCTCTACTTGAATTTTATTAAGCTTTTTGTTTTCAGACTCAACTATCCCATTCCCTTTTTCAACTCTTTTAGAAGTTTCTTCAGTTTCGCATATTAATTCTCTTATACTAACAATTACATTTAGTTCTTCCGATTGTTTTTTAGATATTTCGATATTGTTGTATTCCTGCTGTATTGATTTTATTTCATTCTCAATTTTAGATTTCTCCTTTTCGGTATTTTCTATAGACCCTTTTAGTTGTTCTAATTTATTGTTATCATCTTTTATATTTTGCTCTAATTTAGCAAAAGCCTTCAAGTAGCTATCAAAATTCATTTTGGAGTAGCTATAATTTTCTACTTCCAACTTCTTTTTATCAAAATTTGCTTTTGAGTCATTGAGGGTTTCAAGTTTTTCTTTCACCTTTCTTAATTCAGAAAAAAGATTTTCAAG
The DNA here is from genome assembly GCA_016744755.1 of Ichthyobacteriaceae bacterium. Lineage (GTDB taxonomy): Bacteria > Bacteroidota > Bacteroidia > Flavobacteriales > JADGDT01 > JADGDT01. The sequence goes on from JADGDT010000158.1 coordinate 3,909, forward strand.
TTTCTGTTGTTCCTCAATTTTAAGTCTAAGTTCTTTTACAAGTTTACTCTCTTCTTCCTCCTTAATTAATGTCTCTTTCTTTTTAGTATTAAGTTCATCCAAACTTTCCTTAGTAAGTTCTTGATACTGTTTCATTTCGCCCTCAAGCAGAATAATTGCATCATCATTCTCCTTTTTTATTGTTCCGAGCTTCGGTGCTAAATCAAATTTTTGGAGATTAAAAATTTCGTTCAACATCTCTGTTCTATCCTTTGCACCAAGCTCTAGGAATTCTTTAAATTTCCCTTGAGGAATAATTATTGTCCTCTTGAAATTTTTATAACTCAATCCAATTATTTCTTCGGCAGCTTTATCGGTAGGTGTCCAATCGTTTCCATTTTCAGAAATCAGAGTGCTTCTTTCCTTTAAGCTTACGTCTTCAAATTTGTTTTTGTTTCGTTTACTTTTTACGGTAAATCTATACTTTACATCTACTGATTCAGTATAAAATTCAAAGTCGATTAGCATTTCGTTCGACTTCAAATTCATCATATTGTAGGCTCTAGAATCTCTACTGTTTAATCTTTCGGTATCGTTGTAGAGTGCAAAAGTTATCGCTTCTAAGATGGTAGATTTTCCACTTCCTACCGATCCGAAGATTCCAAATAATTTACTGTCTGTCAGTTGTTCAAAATCTATGGTTTGTTCTTCTATGTACGAATAGATCCCTTTTATTGTTAGCTTCAATGGTATCATGGGCTTAGTTTTTAGAGATTATTTCGTTAAACAAATCCATTAATTCACTGTTAGGATTCTGACCTGCATTTCTAGAAGAGAAATATTGTTTGAATAGTTCAGGAAGATTGTCATTCAGGTTAATATTATTTTTTTCTGAAGTTGTTTCCCCATTTTTCAGGTTGACTTTAGGAATGATGTTTATTATTCCTTGATGTATGTCGTAGAGAGATTTTTTCTCGTCAGCTTTTAAATAATTATCCATCACCAAAGTAATTTCTACCAATGAATCTGTGTTTTCTAAAAGCCATTCTTTAGTTAATTCTAAATTGTCAAATTCTTTTCTCAAAAGTTTTTTTCCATTCTCGATTTTCACAAAAGTTATATCCGCTTTACTCTTTGGTTCAATGTCAATAATTGCAACAAATTTATCCTGATTACTTTCTCCAAAACTGTAAGCAATGGGAGTACCACAATAAACAACTGGAGAACTGTTATCGTCAACAATCTGTTTGCGATGGAGGTGACCCAAAGCCGTGTATTGAATACTTGAAGGTATTGAACTCGAATAAATTGCTTGTGCTCCACCAATGTGAAGTATAGGTTTTTCATCGTCTGGCTCGCTCTGTAGTTTCTCTCCTTTTTTTGTAAAAAACAAATGAGCTGTTAATACATTTACTCCTTTTTCATCGCAATATTTATCAGAAATGGTTTTCCAATTTTCTTCTAGAATTTCCCTCAATTCATTCTCGGTATCTTCTACACCTAAAAAGTGTTTGGTGCGTTGTTCGTTGGCGTAGGGAGTAGTAATAATTCTCAGAAGTTCTTTATTTGGCAATTCAAATTCTAAAAACCCAGAATCAGTTCTTACCAATTTTAGCCCTGTTTCCAGTTCAAATGTACTCACCTTAGTATTTGGGTAACCTACAAAAACAATTCCTAATTCACGAGCCAAAGGATCTGGAGCTTCAATTCTATCGGCCGAATCGTGATTACCAGCGATTACAACTACAGGTCTTTTTGCATTATTAGAAAGTTTACGTACTGTACGGTAAAACAATTCTACAGCTTCTATAGGTGGATTGAAAGTGTCAAAAACATCACCCGCAACAATTACAACATCAACATTTTTAGAATCAGCTATATCGCATATTTCTGTCATTACCAACTTTTGTTCTTCTAGCCTCGAAAAACGTTCTAGCTTTTTGCCTAAATGCCAGTCTGATGTATGTAATATTCTCATAGTTTTGTAGTATTACCTTATGATTTTCAATAATATTGAAAAATCAAAAAGCGAATTTATTTGAAGTGAAAATTTATAACTTTTGATTGTAATTCAGAAAACATATGTGTAATCTTTATTAACACACTTCAATCTTTTATTCTTTTATTGGTTCT
>JADGDT010000242.1 GCA_016744755.1 Ichthyobacteriaceae bacterium
AAACCTATATTGGTAATAGTAGCGTTAGTATCTTCGCTGATGTCTTGTAATGTAGACAATACTGAAAATAAAGAAAAGATGACAACAAGCCCTTTTGATGGCGTTTACAAAACTCCATTTCAAACACCTACTTTCAAAACAATAACTATAGAGAGTTATATGCCCGCATTTATTGCAGGGATGAAAGAGCAAGCTCAAGAAATTAATGCAATTGTAAATAACACTGTTGCTCCTAATTTTAAAAATACTATTGCTGCTCTAGATTACAGCGGTGCTAAGCTGAACAAAGTTTCAAGTGTATTTTACAATCTTACATCTGCCGAAACTAACGATGATATGAATAAATTGGCTACTGAGTTATCTCCTTTGCTATCAAAACACAACGATGATATTTCTCTAAATGCTGAGCTTTTCGAAAGAGTTAAAGTTATTTACGACAATAAAGATGATATTGAATTAAACTCAGATCAACTTAAACTTTTAAATAAAACTTACAATGGTTTTGTAAGAAGTGGAGCCAACCTTAAAGGTGAAGCTAAAGATAGAATGCGTGTAATAAACAAAGATCTTTCGGGCTTGACATTAAAATTTGGGGAGAATATACTTTCCGAAACTAACAAGTTTAAATTATTTATTACCGAAGATAAAGACCTTTCTGGACTTCCAAGTTCTGTAAAACAAGCTGCCGCATCAGATGCAACTTCCGATGGCAAAGAAGGACAATGGTTATTTACCGTTCAAAAGCCAAGTCTTATCCCATTTTTGATGTATGCTGATAATCGTGACTTACGTGAAAAAATGTTTAAAGCATATATTACTAAAGGAGACCACAACGATGAACTTGACAACAAAGAAATCCTAAATAAAATTGCAACTCTTAGAATTGAGAAAGCTAACCTATTAGGATTTGATACGTGGGCAGGATATATTTTAGACGAGAATATGGCTAAGACTCCAGATAATGTTTATAGTTTATTGAATGAATTGATGACCCCTGCTTTAGGAAAAGCTAAAGTTGAAGCTTCAGAATTACAAAAAATCATAACAAAAGAAGGCGGTAAATTTAAACTAGAAGCATGGGATTGGTGGTATTACACAGAAAAACTAAAGAAAGAAAAAATTGCTTTTGATGAAGCAGAATTACGTCCTTACTTTAAATTAGAGAATGTAAGAGATGGTGCTTTTGCAGTTGCTACAAAATTATACGGAATTACATTCAATCAACGTAACGATATTGAAACTTATCACGAGGATGTAACAGTTTGGGAAGTAAAGGAAGCTGATGGAAAACACATAGGTATTTTGTACTTAGATTATTTTCCAAGACCAGGAAAAAGAGGAGGAGCATGGATGAATGCTTACCGCAAACAAATGGTAAATGCCGATGGAAAATACATCACTCCTATTATAACTAACGTTTGTAATTTCACTAAACCTACAGTCGACAAACCTTCTTTGTTAAGTGTTGATGAGGTAGAAACTCTTTTCCACGAATTTGGTCACGGATTACACGGACTTCTTTCTAATGGAGTTTACCCAAGTTTAACTGGCACAAA
>JADGDT010000031.1:0-3146 GCA_016744755.1 Ichthyobacteriaceae bacterium
AATAGAAGATTTAGAAGCAGGAGATAAAATATTAGATGAATTTCTAAGTTTTTCTATCACAAAGAACAGAATGAAACTTGTTGATAATATTCAAGAAGTGATGGTTGGTTACAGTGATAGTAACAAAGATGGAGGAGTACTTGCAAGTAAATGGAATCTTTACAAAGCAGAAAAAGGCCTTTCTGAAATTGGAAAAAATCACAAAGTGAAATTAATGTTTTTCCACGGAAGAGGAGGTACAATAAGTCGTGGTGGTGGTAAATACCACAGATTTATGGAAAGTATGCCCTTTAACTCTGTAAACGGAATGATGAAGTTAACTGTTCAAGGAGAGTCTATTGCTCAACAATTTGGAAACTTGATTACGGGTACTTATAATTTCGAAATGTTAATATCGGGAGTAGCAAGGCAAACTATGCTTAATGTTCCTCATATGGAAGAAGTAGATAAGCCTATAAAAGCTGTAGAGTTGCTAACAGAAAAATCATTAGGGTATTATCAAGAATTTATTAATCACCCTGGTTTTCTTGAGTTTTTCGGACAAGCAACACCTATAGATTTATTAGAACATACTAAGATTGGTTCAAGGCCAGCAAGGAGAACTTCAAAAAGAACTTTAACAGATTTAAGAGCAATACCTTGGGTATTTAGTTGGAATATTTCTCGTTTTTCTCTTACAGGTTGGTTTGGTGTAGGTCAGGCCTTAAAAGACTTAAAGGAAAACGAACCAAATATGTTTGCTGAGTTAAAAAGCAATGCAGAATCATGGAATTTCCTTAAGTTTATGCTGATAGAAGTTGAAACAAACTTAATATTGGCTAATAAAGAACTGATGAAAGTTTATGCCGAATTAGTTGATAATAGACAAGTAAGAAACGAAGTTTTAGATTTAATTCTTACTGATTATAACTATGGACTTACCGAGATTGAAGAGCTTTTAGGAGCTCCTGCTTCGGAAAGAAGAAAAGGACAGTTTGAGAACAAAAAATATAGAGATAAACAATTAAAAGTTCTTCATGAGCTACATATTAAATACCTAAAAGAGTGGCGAATTATTTTAGCTGTTGATGGTAGTGTTGCTGATAAGTTACTTCCTAAGTTATTATCTATTGTTAACTCTCTAACTGGAGGTTTAAAGAGTACAGGTTAAAATCAGGTTAAAATATTATGTTAATAAGTGGTGTGTCTATTTCGTATAGACACATCACTTTTTTTGTTTGTACAAATACGTAATTATCTAATTTATTGTTGATTCTATATATACTGTTTAATATATGTGAAATATAGTATATGACATATGACAGCATTTTAATGATAAGTAGAATTATTATTCTGCCTTTTATCATTTAAGAATATCATAAATACATGTATGTTTGTCGAACTTTTAAAAAAGTAAATTTTAAGAATTATTTAGAAAGAAATGGGAGACTTTCAAGAGATAGATCACGCTGGTGTAATTAAAACTGTAGAAGATGGGATAGCTACAGTAGAAATATTACAAAAAACATCGTGTGCATCGTGTGAGCTTACAGGAGTTTGTAGTTCGTCAGAATCAAGTATTAAGGAAGTACAAGTACCAATAAATAATATAGATTATAAAGCTGGAGAACACGTAAATATTGTATTTACACGAAGTGAAGGTTTTACAGCATTATTTATAGGTTATGTTTTGCCATTTATTGTAATGTTAGTTACAATGTCGGTATTAAAAGTTTTAGATTACAACGATTTGGTTGCAGGATTATCTTCATTACTCATTTTGATACCTTATTACAGTAGCCTATTTTTGTTGAAAAATAAGATTAGAGCTTTGTTTGAGTTTAGACTTGATGGGGATAGCTGATAGCCTTTAGCCTTTAGCCTTTAGCTAACAGCCAAAAGCTATAAAAAAAATTAATCAATTATTATATTTCAAACTTTACTATAATTATGAGTGTTTTAATTTATACCATCCTTACTGCCGTGATTATCGCTGTTGTATTTGCGATTGTATTGTATTTTGCATCTGTAAAATTCAAGGTAGTTGAAAACCCGTTAATTGGAGAAGTAGAAGAAGTACTCCCTGCAACTAATTGTGGAGGTTGTGGTTATCCTGGTTGTCGTCCGTTTGCTGAAGCAACAACGAAAGCCGATAACTTAGACAATCTTTACTGTACTGTAGGTGGTAACGAAACTATGAAGCAAGTAGCTAGTATTCTGGGGCTGGAAGCAGTTGAAAAGGATAGAGTTATTGCTGTACTTCGTTGTAATGGTACCGAAGCAATGCGACCTCACACAAATGAGTTCGATGGTGCTTCAAACTGTACTATTGCTTCAAGTCTTTATTCTGGAGAAACTGGTTGTTCTTTCGGCTGTGTTGGATTAGGAGAATGTGTAGATGTGTGTGACTTTGATGCCCTGCACATGGATTCTATTACAGGATTGCCTGTAGTAAGTGAAGACAATTGTACTGCGTGTAATGCGTGTGTAGAAGCTTGTCCTAAAGATTTATTTGAGTTACGTTCTATCGGAAAAGGTAAGAAAAACCTTCGTATCTACGTTGCTTGTATGAACGAAGAAAAAGGAAACGTAGCTAAAAAAGCTTGTGAAGCTGCCTGTATTGGTTGTAGCAAATGTGTTAAGGTTTGCCCTGCCGATGCTATTACCGTAGAAAACTCACTTGCTTACATTGACTATGAACTTTGTACAAGTTGTAGAAAATGTGTTTATGAGTGTCCTACAGATGCTATACTAGACATTAATTTCCCTCCACGTAAAGCAGAAAATCCTAACAAAAAGCCAGCAAAGAAGAAACCTGTAGCAAAAAAAGCTGTTCAAGCAATTGATGCTCCAGAATTAGATTTGACTAGTTTAGTAAAGGAGAAAGAGCCGAAAGCTAAAGAAAAAGAGCTGGAAGCTGAAAGTTCAAAACTGAAAGAACAATCTAAGCCAAAAGCCCCAAGCCAAGAGCTAAAGGCTAAAAAAGAGCTAGAAGCTGAAAGCTCAAAGCTCGAAGGTAAGCCAGATGCTAAACCAAGAGCAGAAGTCCAAGAGCCAAAGACTATTAAAAAAACTGAGGTTTCTAAATCTGCACCTGCTTTTGTTCAGGAAACAGTGAAGAAAAGAAATGAGAAAGTTGAAGAGCTAAAGGCTAAAAAAGAGCCAAA
>JADGDT010000031.1:3246-31302 GCA_016744755.1 Ichthyobacteriaceae bacterium
AAAAACTGAGGTTTCTAAATCTGCACCTGCTTTTGTTCAGGAAACAGTGAAGAAAAGAAATGAGAAAGTTGAAGAGCTAAAGGCTAAAAAAGAGCCAAAGGCAGATGAAAATGATAATTTAGAAACTTCAAAAGAATAACGATGAGTTTAAAAACATTTCCAAAAGGGGGCGTTCATCCTGAAGAGAATAAATTATCAGCAAACGCCGCTATAGAAATTATAGAGCCACAAGAAAAAGGTTTGTATGCAATTCCGGTATCTCAGCATATTGGAGCTCCTGCAAAAGTTGTGGTTAAGAAAAATGATGTTGTAAAAGTTGGAACAATCCTTGCTCAATCGGGCGGATTTGTTTCGGCAAATATTCACTCATCAGTATCGGGTAAGGTTAAGAAAATAGACGTTATTACCGATTCTTCTGGATATAAGCGTAACGCTGTAATTATTCAGGCCGATGGTGAAGATACTTGGGAAGAGTCTATTAATAGAACAGAAGAGTTGCTTCCTAATGTTACTGTAACAGCAGACGAAATTAAGAAGAAAGTTAGTGAGTTTGGTATTGTTGGTCTTGGTGGAGCAACTTTCCCTACACACGTAAAACTTGCTGTCCCTGATGGTGAAAAAGCAGAATATTTGATGTTGAATGGGGTAGAGTGTGAGCCTTACCTAACTTCAGATCACAGGATGATGCTTGAGAAAGGTGAAGAAATAATGATTGGTATTAAAATTCTAATGAAAGCTTTAGATGTTTCTAAGGCGATGATAGGAATTGAAAATAACAAACTTGATGCTATCGCAAATATGGAGAAAATTGCTTCAAATTACGAAGGTATCACTGTTCATCCTCTTAAAGTTCAATATCCACAAGGCGGAGAAAAACAATTGATCTCAGCATTGATAGGAAAAGAAGTTCCTTCGGGAAAACTTCCTATACATGTAGGTTGTGTTGTTCAGAATGTGGGTACTGCATTTGCAGTTTACGAAGCTATTCAGAAAAACAAACCTATGCTAGAGCGAGTTGTTACTCTTACAGGTAAAAGCGTTTCTAAACCAGGAAACTATATGGTTCGTATGGGTACTCCCATAGAACAATTAGTTGCAAAATCAGGAGGTATTCCAGAAGATACAGGTAAACTTATTTCTGGTGGACCAATGATGGGTAAATCAATTGCTTCTACCGAAGTTCCTGTTACAAAAGGTACTTCTGGAGTATTGATTATGAAACAAGACGAATCTCGTCGTGGCGATATTAATCCGTGTATTAGATGTGCTAAATGTGTTAGTGTTTGCCCAGCAGGATTAGAGCCATTTTTACTTATGACTTTTGGCGAAAAACGTTTGTGGGATAGAGCAGAACAAGAAGATACTATGGATTGCATCGAGTGTGGTTCGTGTAGCTTTGTTTGTCCTTCCGATCGTCCACTTTTGGATTACATCCGTTTAGATAAGAGCAAAGTAATTGAGGATAGAAGAAAGAATTCAAGTAAATAGTGAAATTAGTAAAGCAGTGATACAGAAATCAGTGAAACAGTTAGATATACGCAACTGTACAACCGAACTGTATTACAGTATTACTGATTACTGTATTACTTTTTTCACAAATAAAAATAAACAATAAATTTATGAAACTTACACTTTCACCTTCACCACATATTCATAGCGGAAACTCTATGACTAACGTGATGTGGACTGTTGTAATTGCCATGGTTCCGGCATTGTTAGTATCTGTTTACTTCTTCGGATTAGGTGCATTATTAGTTACAGCTGTTGCTGTTTCTGCATCGGTATTTTTCGAGTGGGCAATAACAAAATACTTACTAGAGCAAGAATCAACACTACAAGATGGTTCGGCAATTATTACAGGTTTATTATTGGCATTTAACTTGCCTTCAAATTTACCATTACACATTATCATTATCGGTGCATTAGTTGCTATAGGTATTGGTAAAATGTCTTTTGGTGGCTTAGGACAGAATCCATTTAATCCGGCTTTAGTAGGTCGTGTTTTCTTGTTAATTTCTTTTCCCGTACAAATGACTTCTTGGCCATTGCCAAAAGTTTTAAACTTTGGTTTAGATGCTACTACTGGAGCAACTCCACTTGGAGTAATGGGCGAGGGGCTTAGAAATGGAGAATCCGCAACAGATATTATGAATCAACTTCCATCAATGCTAGATATGGCAACGGGAGCAATAGGAGGTTCTCTTGGAGAAGTATCGGCAATTGCTTTGATAATAGGAGGTTTATACATGCTTTGGAAAAAAGTTATTACATGGCACATACCAGTATCAATGTTGGTTTCGGCATTTGTATTATCAGCAATTTTATACAAAATAAATCCTGATTTATACGCTTGTCCTGGATTCCATATGTTAACTGGAGGTATGTTATTAGGAGCTATTTTTATGGCTACAGATATGGTTACATCGCCAATGACACCAAAAGGACAGATTTTCTTTGGAGTAGGTATTGGACTTTTAACAATAGTTATTCGTACTTGGGGAGCTTATCCTGAAGGAGTTTCTTTCGCTATTCTTTTGATGAACGGATGGACACCTTTAATTAACAGATATATGAAACCTAAACGTTTTGGTAAATAAGAAGTTATGGCAAAATTAGAATCAACTCTAACAAATATGCTTTTATCTCTAGGAGGTATAGCATTAGTAGCTTCTGCATTACTGGGATTTGCTTATCAAGCTACAAAAGGACCTATAGCCGAGGCTAATCAGCGAATATTGGAAAATGCTATTAAATTAGTTTCTCCATCTGACCTTAAGGAATCTAAACTTGGCGATATGTACATGTTACCAGGAGGTAAAGACTCTTTAGCTTGTTACCCTGTAATGGATGCTAGTGGTAAACTTGTTGTTACGGCAATTTCTACTTATACAGACGAAGGTTTTTCTGGTCGTTTTAAAATTATGGTAGGTTTTGCACCTGATGGAACAATTGTAAATACTGCAGTTTTAAGCCATGCAGAAACACCAGGATTAGGAGATAAAATGGATAAATCAAAAGCAGACTGGTCGGTACAGTTTAACGGTAAAAATCCAGAAACGTATAAATTAACAGTTACTAAGGACGGCGGAGATGTAGATGCAATTACAGCAGCTACAATTTCTTCGAGAGCATTTTGCGATGCTACCGATCGTGCTTACACAGCTTATATGAAAGGAGGACGTCATGAGTAAAATAAAAATATTTTCGAAAGGTATCTTAAAAGAAAATGCGGTTTTCGTAATGCTTTTAGGATTGTGTCCAGTACTAGGTACAACAACATCGGCAATAAATGGTTTAGGAATGGGAGTAGCAACATTGTTTGTTTTGCTTCTTTCTAACATCACCATTTCGTTGATAAAAAATATTGTTCCAGATATGGTTCGTATTCCTGTGTTTATTGTGGTAATTGCATCATTGGTAACTGTGTTACAATTATTAATGCAAGCTTACACACCAGGTTTATATGCAACTCTAGGGTTATTTATTCCGCTTATTGTGGTAAACTGTATGATACTTGGTAGAGCAGAAGCATTTGCATCTAAAAACTCTCTAGTGGACTCAATATTGGATGCATTAGGTATGGGACTTGGATTTACATTGGCACTTACTATTTTGGGTGCTGTACGTGAAGTTTTAGGAAGCGGATCTGTATTCGATTTCAAATTTATGGATGGAGACGGAATGTTAGTATTTGTACTTGCTCCAGGAGGTTTCTTAGGACTAGGATTTATTATTGCTATCCTTAATTGGATTAAACGCAATAAAGAAGCGAAAGCTAAACTTCAGGCAGTAGAAATTAACACTAAAAAGAAATAAGACATGGATATTTTCTTAATTGTAATATCGGCAATATTTGTAAATAACATCGTCCTAGCTAAGTTTTTAGGTGTATGTCCGTTTATGGGAGTTTCTACAAAGCTCGAAACTTCTTTTGGTATGACAGGTGCTGTAACCTTTGTAATGGTTATTGCAACAACTGTAACTTTCTTAATACAAAACTATATTCTAGTTCCTTTTGGAATAGAATTTATGCAAACAATTATCTTCATACTTGTAATTGCATCATTAGTTCAGTTGGTAGAGATAGTACTTAAAAAAGTATCACCAGCATTATATCAAGCACTTGGTATTTTCTTACCATTAATCACCACAAACTGTGCAGTACTAGGAGTTGCTATTTTAGCAGTAGGACCAGCAGATTTCTCACTTATAGAAGCTGTTGTTTACGCAGCAGCAAACGCAGTAGGTTTCGGATTGGCACTAGCTACTTTTGCTGGATTGCGTGAGCATATGGAGTTAGCAAACATTCCAAAAGGTATGGCAGGTATCCCTATAGCTTTCGTAACAGCAGGATTGTTGGCACTAGCATTTATGGGATTTGCAGGAATTGCTTAAAGCTGTAAAGTTGTTTAACTGTTGATTTGTTTAATTGAATTAACGTTTATAAAAATATAATCACCCCCTCATTTATCATTGTAATGATGATAAATGAGGGGGTGATTTTTTTGTTTTATTATAGTATGATAACTGTTTTTTATACCATTTACTTTTCTAAAGGTTCATTTTAGATAAATGTTTTTTTGATTATACTATTTATAAAAATTGAGTATAGCCATAGCTAAGACTACGTTATTCTAGAGAATTCAACGAAGCTATTTTTGAAATACATGTAATAAGAGGTGATAAATATCACAAATAATTAATGCCTTATTTTTAGTTATGAACATATGTTCATAATATATTTGTAGTGTTATTATAATTAATATATCAGGGATAATAAATATGGTATTAAGTATGATGACAAGAGTTTAAATAGATTTTTGTTATTAAAAATGTAATTCAAATTAACATTACCAGCCTCAACGGCTAGACAGATTTGATCAAAATATAAAAATATTATAAAATGAAAATTGCAATTGCAAGTGGTAAAGGAGGAACTGGTAAAACAACTTTGTCAACAAATTTAGCTTCATATTTAGCCGAGAGCAGAAAAGTTGTATTGACCGATTTAGACGTAGAGGAACCTAATTCAGGATTATTCTTAAAATCGGAATTGTTTTTTTCTGAAGATAAGTATAAGATGATTCCTGAGTGGAATAAAGTAGATTGTACATTATGTGGCGAGTGTCAAGATAATTGTAATTATCACGCAGTAATACAAGTGGTAGATACTATTATGGTATTTCCCGAATTGTGTCATTCTTGTTTTGCTTGTTCAGAATTATGTCCTACAAATTCTCTACCAATGATACCTCAGAAAATGGGTGAATTGCAACATTTTAAAACTAAAAATTTCGATTTTATTGAGAGTAGATTAATAATTGGCGAAGAGCAAGCTGTACCTTTAATTAAGCAAACACTAGACTATGTAGATTCTCAATTTGACAAAGATGTAGTTAAGATTTACGATTCGCCTCCAGGTACATCATGCCCAGTTATTGAAGCAACAAAAGATGCTGATTTTATTATATTAATTACCGAACCAACACCGTTTGGGTTAAATGATGTAATTCTTGCCATTGATACAATGAAAGAACTTAAGAAAGATTTTGCAATTGTTATAAATAGATTCGGAATAGGAAATGATGATATTATAAAATACTGTGAGGAAAACAAGATTGATATTATTGCAAAAATACCAAATCAAAGAGCAGCGGCAGAGCTTTACTCTAAGGGAGAACTTATGTACCCTAAAATTCCAGAAGTGAAAGCAGAATTAGAGAAAATAGTTAAGTACCTAGAGTCACAGGTTTTATAAATAGCATACACATGAAAGAAATAGTTATAATTTCAGGAAAAGGAGGAACAGGAAAAACTTCCATAACAGCATCGTTTGCGGTATTAGCAGGTAAAGATGTTGTAGTAGCCGATTGTGATGTTGATGCTGCAGATATGCATATTTTATTACAACCTGAAAATAAAGAATCACATGATTTTTTTAGTGGAGAGTTAGCTTTAATAGATCAAGATGCTTGCATACAATGTGGTAAATGTGACGATGTATGTAGGTTTGATGCCATTGATGTTACTGATGGTATATACACAGTTGATGAAATATCTTGTGAAGGATGTGGATATTGTTCTAAAGTTTGTCCAACAGAAGCTATTACTAACGAGTCTTTAAATGTTGGTAAGTGGCATATTGCAGATACTCGTTTAAATCAGCCATTTGTACATGCCAAATTAGGTATTGGAGCCGACAATTCGGGTAAGTTAGTAGCTCAGGTAAAAAACATAGCAAAAGAGGTAGCCGAAGAGAATAAAAAACCATATGTAATTGTCGATGGTTCTCCTGGAGTAGGTTGTCCTGTTGTTTCGTCTTTATCGGGGGCACATTTTGTTGTTTTGGTTACAGAACCATCTGTATCTGGAATACACGATTTAAAAAGAGTTTACGAGTTGGTGAAAAAATTTCATATCAAAGCTGGATGCATCATTAATAAATCTGATATCAACCTAGATAAAACAGATGAAATATTAGAATTTTTAAGATCAGAAAATATAACACATCTAGCTAATTTACCATATGACGAGAATTTTACAAAAGCAATGACAGAGCGTAAAACCATTGTTGAGTATGGAGATAGCAATAGCAATAGTGAGATTAAGGAGGTTATAAATAGTAGTTGGAATAAAATTAAAAATATATTGAATTAATAATAATTATTATGGAAAATATGAAAACAAGAAAAATTGCAGTACCTACATTAAACGGAAAGTTAAGTGGGCATTTTGGAGGAAGTGAATTCTTTACAATTATCGAAGTTGAAGATAATAAAATGGTAAAAGAATCAATTTTATCAACTCCCGAGCATACTACGGGTGCATATCCAAAATTTTTAGCAAGCAACGGTGTTACAGATATTATTGTAGGAGGAGTAGGAGGTAAGGCTATTGATATTTTTAAAGCAAATAATATTAGTGTTTATAAAGCTCAAGGAATAAAAACTCCAGCAGAACATGCAGTAGATTTAATTGCTGAGGCTTTAGATACAACAATTAGTTCTTGTAAAGATGATGGTATCCATCCTGAAGAAGATCACGGACCAGGACACGAGAGTAAAGTAGATAAAAAATAAAAATATATCAAAATGAAAATAGTATTTACAGCAGAAGGAAAAAAATGGGATTCTAAAATGGATCCTAGATTTGGTAGAGCAAAATATTACGTTGTTTATAACGAGGAAACAAAAGAACTTGAATCCTTTGATAATAGCGATGTTGAAGGAGAAGCTCATGGAGCAGGACCAAAGGCAGCTCGTAAAATAATAGAGTATAAAGCTGAGGTTCTTATTACTGGAAATGGACCTGGAGGAAATGCATCAAAAGTTTTGGAAAAAATAGGAACTAAAATCTTTATTGGAGCAGGAGATTTAACTGTAAAAGATTCGTACGAAGCATATAAAAATGGTAGTCTTAACAAATTTTAATATACACTTATGCAACAGGAACTAATAGTAGCCTTTGCTACGGATAATGGAAAGCATTTAACAAATGAGCATTTTGGTGAGGCTAAGGAATACCTGATATATAATCTGTCTAAAAACGAAGCGAAATATGTAGATGTAGTTAACAATATACCTCTTAAAGAAGAGATGCATGCCGATCCACGAAAAGCTAATGGCATTGCTGGTTTATTAAAAACACACAAAGTAAATGTTATAGTTAATCAGGCTTTTGGAGCTAATATTAAGAGGATGAATAAGAAGTTTGTTTGCATTATAAGTAAGCAAAATATTATTGATGATTGTATAGCTAATATTCAAGTTAATATTGAAGATATTATAGTTGCTCATAATAAAGGAGAAGAAAGAGATAATTTAAGATTATAATATTTAATACTGTTTTTTGAGGTTCTACCCTTATTTATGTGGATTTTCTAATTTAGAATATCTGTCATATTGAGCGGAATTACCAGAGTGAAACGAAGGGAATGTAGTCGAAATATCTATAGCAACAGTGATAACGTTAAGTAAGCTATTTTGTAATAGAACTTTCGACTCCGCTTTGGCTCTAGTTCGGCTATGGTTCGGCTACGCTCACCAACCACGCTCACCAACCACGCTCTAGGTAACAATTATTCCACAACATTCGGGGTAGAACTTTTTTGAGATAACACAAAATGGAAAATAACACAGAATTAACAGCTAAAATATCAAAACTTCTAGAAGATGTACGACCATATTTACAAAGAGATGGTGGAGATATTGAGTTGATAGAAATTAAAGACGACTTTACAGTTGTTGTTAACTTACTAGGTGCTTGTGGTACTTGTCCAACTAGTATAGTAACGTTAAAAGCCGGTGTAGAAAAATATTTACAAGATAAAATTCCAGAAATAAAAGAAGTAGTAAATGCTACTGAATTGTATTTCTAGTAATTCTAAATATTAGGGTTATTAATATTTGGGTTAAAAGTTGTGTGAAATTGAAAAGTTGAATTTTTAGAAAGTATATAATATGAAGGATGTAAAAATATTTGCAATACCGCTGTTAGGAAATTCTTCAGATTATATACTTTCAGATCAATTTGCCAGAAGTCCATATTTTATGATTTATAATCAAGCAACTGATGAAAAGAAGTTTCTGGAAAACAAATTTCATAAAGAAGAAATAGATTCGGGAAGGTCTATTGCACATGAACTAATAGATATTGATGTAACTGTTTTCTGTGGAGTAGATATAGGTTTTAATGTTCTAAAAATAGCAGAAGAGAATAATATTCGACTAATCTTATTAGCAAATGAAAATGCAAAGGGAGAAAGTATAATATCATTAATTAAAGGAGTAAATAATTAATACTTGTTGAATTATGAAAACAAAACAAGATGTCATCGACGCAATTTCAGGAGTTCAACATCCTGCAATTTCAAATTCCTTATTAAATTTAGGAATTATAAAAGAGGTAGAATTAAAGAATAATATTGCCAACATATTATTCGCTTTTCCTTTTCCAAATATACCTATTGCCGATCAATTGGTTTATTCTATTTATGAACCTATAAAAGCAATTGGCTTAGATTTTAATTATGATATAGTTGATATGTCAGAACAAGAAAAGACAAAATTTATGCAGTTGGAAGCAGAAGGTTGGAAAGGAATGTAAAAATTAATATTATGAATGGTAGAAATTCAAATCGTGGACAAGGCCAGGGATTAGGTCGTGGAAACGGAGAAAGAAGTGGTCAAGGAAGTGGACAAGGTCAAGGAGGCGGACGAGGAAAAGAAGGTGGACGAGGTCGTGGATATTCAAGCAATAGTCTTTGCGAATGTGCAAAATGTGGCGCAAAAACTCCTCACCTTCAAGGTGTAAAATGTACTGATAGTAAATGTCCTGAGTGCGGCAACACTATGGTTAACGAAGTGTTGCTACATAAAAAAGATAAATAGGTTTATTTTTAAAATCAAGACAAGTGTAGATATGTTGTTTTTGTAAGTGTATAATAATGAGTTTGTGTTTTTTTAGGATAAATGATTTTTGTCATAGTGAGTATTTGTTATAAAGAATTTTTTTGTTAAAATATTAATCATTCATAAAAATCAATAAACATGAAAAAAATTACCTTATTATTTGCTGTACTAGCAATAACTTTTGGCTCTATGTCGTTTGTAGTGGGTTACTAAAAAGGTAATTTGAGGAATATCCTTGTCGTGGTTATCCTTTTATACATTGATAATGAAATTTTGCTTGGAAAAGCACACTCTATTTCACGCAAAGTACGCAAAGCTTTTCGCAAAGAGAACGCAAATAAAAGTCGTCATGGTGAGCGTGGTTGGTGAGCGTGGTTGGTGAGCGTAGCCGAACCATAGCCGAACCATAGCCAAAGCGAAGTCGAAAGGTCTATTACAATACTATTTGTTTTATGTTAGCTTGTTAGATATAGATTCTTCAACTATGCAAACTTCGTTCAGAATGACGACCATAAAATTTTAATTACCCACTAGATATGACATAGCCCTAGATTTTTTAATAAATTTTTCTTACTTAAATTAGGGTAGCTTAATAAGTTATAAATAACCCCTTTTTCAGTAATTAATGAACGTGCATTCATTAAACTAATATTTGTCATGATTTTTGTCTAATCATTTTTAGACTTTTATAAAATAAAATTCTAAAAAATAATTTGATAATCAAAACAATAATCAATGAATGTTAAATCAGAATACTCCGAGAAACTTTGTAGCGCAGATGATGCTGTAAAGGTAGTAGAATCAGGAGACGTAATAGAGTATGGAGCCTTCAATGGCAAGCCTATTCAATGTGATGTAGCCTTGTCAAAAAGAGGGAGTGAATTAAAGAATGTCCATATTTATGGAGTGTCAACATTACTACCAGTTCCTGAAGTTGCAAAAAATCCTTTTACATTTACATATCATGATTGGCACTTTTCGAAAGTTTCAAGAATTATGAAGCAACAGTACGGAATTGCACATTATTCACCAATTACATATCATTTAGCCCCAGAATACTATCGCCAAGGTTTTAGAGGAGGAAGAAGATCTGTTACTATTTTTAGAGTTTCACCTATGGATGAAAATGGATACTTTAATCTAGGTCCAAATAATTCTGAAACAATGGCAAAGGTTGAAATTTCTGCAGCAGTAATTGTAGAGGTAAATGTTAATATGCCTATAGCCTTGGGAGGTAGTGAAAATACAATACATATTTCGCAAGTAACATCAATAGTAGAAGCTCCTAGCGATCAAATGCTTTCCGAAGTGCCTCCTTTAAAATCTAGTGATAGCGATATAAAAATTGCAGAGCATATTGTAGAGCATATCAAAGATAAATTTAATGTTCAATTAGGAATAGGCGGAATTCCAAATGCAGTAGGAGAATTAATTGCTAAATCTGGTTTAAAAGATTTGGGAGGCCATACAGAGATGTTTTCTGATGCTTATGTTAAGATATTAGAAAGTGGCGTTATGACAGGTAAGTATAAGAATTTTGATAGAGGAATTCTTTCATACACATTTGCGATAGGTACACAAAAACTATATAGTTATATTAATAACAATCCTGCTTTAGCATCGCAACCAGTAGACTATGTAAACGATCCGAGGATTATTGGAAAGCTAGATAACTTTATTTCAATAAATAATGCTTTACAGGTAGATTTGTTTTCGCAAGTTAATGCTGAGAGCATTGGAACAAATCAGGTATCAGGAAATGGAGGAATGTGGGATTTTGTAACTGGAAGTCAGTGGTCTAAAAACGGAAAAAGTTTTATCTGTTTAAACTCAACATACACCGATAAGGAAGGTAAATTACAATCTCGAATTGTACCAACTTTAGAACCAGGAACTATTGTAACTATTCCAAGGCAAATGGTAGATTACATTGTTACTGAATATGGTGCTGTAAGATTAAAAACACTTCCAGATTATCAACGTGCAGAAGCATTAATAAGTATTGCTCATCCCGATTTTAGAGAGGAGCTAACTAAACAAGCAAAAGAGATAAAATTGATAAACTAGAATATTTAAGTATTAAATGTTCTTAAAATATAATCACCCCCATACTTCTCTTCGTTATGAAGTTTGTGTGGGGGTGATTTTTTATTAGTTAGTCACCAATTTACTCACCAATTTACTTACCAATTAAATAAACTGTTTAGAAACAACTTCAGCTTTTCTGTTTTCAGAATAATCGTAGAAACCTTCTTTTGATTTTACTCCAAGTTTTCCAGCAACAACCATGTTTACAAGTAAAGGACAAGGCGCATATTTTGGATTTTTAAAACCATCGTACATCACATTAAGTATAGATAGACAAACATCTAAACCAATGAAATCAGCAAGTTGTAAAGGTCCCATTGGGTGTGCCATTCCTAATTTCATAACAGTATCAATTTCTTCAACTCCTGCAACACTTTCGTAGAGCGAATAAATAGCTTCATTAATCATAGGCATAAGAATACGGTTTGCAATAAACCCAGGATAGTCGTTTACCTCAGTAGGTACTTTTCCTAACTTCTTGCTCATGTCCATAACTAGCTTGGTAGTTTCGTTGGAAGTAGCATAACCTCTAATTACTTCTACTAATTTCATTATTGGAACAGGATTCATAAAATGCATCCCTATAACCTTGTCTGGCTTACTAGTTACAGCAGCTATTTTAGTTATTGAAATTGAAGATGTATTGGTTGCTAGAATAGTATTTTTAGAAGTTAGTTCGTCAATTTGTTTAAATATTTTCAGTTTTAAATCTATATTTTCTGTGGCAGCTTCTACTACAATATCAGCATCTTTTATTCCAGAAGCAATATCAGTGTAGGATGTAATATTTGCTAGAGTTTCAGTTTTATCAGTCTCTGTTATTTTTTCTTTAGAAACCATTCTGTCAAGGTTTTTCGAAATTGTATTCAACCCTTTTTTAAGACTTTCTTCAGAAATATCTATTAGAGAAACCTTGTATCCTTTTTGTGCAAAAGTGTGAGCAATTCCATTGCCCATAGTTCCTGCTCCAATTATCGCAATATTTTTCATTTTATATAGTTTATGTTGGTTCTATAAATATATAATTTTTCAGAAGATTATAGCTAAGTAAACTTTATGAGTTTTATCCATTAATATATTCAAGTATTCCTTTTATTTTTATTTCTCGAGAGAGTTTAATATATTTCGCTTTTCCGTAAAATTGATTTCTATTTTTCAACTCCATTGCTACAAAATCAGGAACAATATCAGTATCTATATTTTTTAGAAGTGGAACATCATTTTTTATTTTTGATACCCTCATCATAATACATCCTAGCCCTGCTCTTAGAAAAATTGTTTTGCCGGCATCGTTTAGCCTATCCATATTGTCGTATCTACACGGAAGCAATTCGCTAGTAGCAACAACGGTATTCTCAAGTTTCAATACATACTCAAGAGCTTCTTGCTCTAGTTGTATATATAAATTTTTATCGTTTAGTAATAGGGAATATTCGTATCCAGAGATCTCTTCCATAATTTTACGAGTATCAACAAAATCATAACCGAGTTCTTTGGCTAATTTTTGTCCCCATTTATTCTTACCAGTTTCTATATATCCTACAAAAAACACTAACATACTTTCTTTTTTTAGAAAGACAAAAGTACTGAAATAGTTTAATGAAAACCTTATTGAGTACTATAAACTGATTAAAATATCTTTGCAACAATAAAACTCAATCCAGCAATACCTATCCATACTTTAATAAATTGTGTTCTAAATTCGTATCCGTATTCCTTGTGTTGTTTATACGCAATTATTAAAGCTAAAATAGTATCGATAATAAGAAGAATTACTAATCTTGTAAGATCTATATTTGATGATTGATTGTACATTGTATGTTCAGTGTTTAGGAAACAAAAATAATTAAGAATTTCAATTATGAAGAAAAACATACAAAAGGTTGAAAAGTTTCACAAAACCTTTGGAATAGGAGTAGGTAATAATTTTGAAAATAAGCTTACTAACGAGACTGTAAGGTTGAGACATAATTTGATGGAAGAAGAGAATAATGAGTATTTAGAAGCAGCTCTTAATGGTGATTATGTTGAAGTTGCAGATGCTCTAGGCGATAAACTGTATGTATTGCTTGGAACAATTATAGAGCATGGTATGCAAGATGTTATACAAGAAGTTTTTGATGAGATACATGAAAGTAATATGTCTAAGTTAGATAATAATGGTAAGCCAATATATCGCGAAGATGGCAAAGCAATGAAAGGTCCAAATTATAAATCACCCAATATTAAAATTATTTTAAAAAAAAGATAATTCCTAGCATTGTTGTAAGAAAAAAATTACATATCTTTGTCAACGAACTGAGAGATAGCAGTTTGAATAGGTGAGAATTTGTATGTAAAAGCGTTTTGTTATTGGTTTAGTGATTATTGTTTTGGTGGAATTTTTTTTGGATTTTTATCAAGGTAACAAACAGAATAGGTTTTTCATTTTGATGAACTTTTACATACAGCAAGCGGGGGAGAGAGGTCTTCCCCGCTTTTGCATTTATAATAATTAAACATTAAGGCATATATTTAGGTTCAATTGTATTTAAACAGGTTTTGTTTTAAACTAGAGGTAATGGTTCTACCCTTATTTGTGTGGAAGTTGTAATTTAGAGTAGTCGTCATCCTTGAGCGTGGTTGGTGAGCGTGGTTGGTGAACGTGGTTGGTGAGCGTGGTTGGTGAGCGTGGTTGGTGAACGTGGTTGGTGAGCGTGGTTGGTGAGCGTGGTTGGTGAGCGTAGCCGAACCATAGCCGAACCATAGCCGAACCAGAATTTCCTTTGTTGCCTGCCCTGAGCGAAGCCGAATGGGGAACAAAAGGAAATGTAGTCGAAAGATCTATAGCAACAGTGATTACACAATGTGATATTTGTGTAATAGACCTTTTGACTTCGTTTTGGCTCCGCTCAATGTGGCGATTGTTCCACAACACTTAGGGTAGAACCTAAGTAATTAATAGAATAACTTTTTTTTATGAAACAATTGAGTATTTGTTGTATTTTAACTTTTAATTCAGAGTAATGAATTATAGCTTTATCATTATATAAACGAGGAAAAATAATTTTAGATGAAGGCAATAATAGTAGCAATTGGCGATGAGATTTTAATAGGACAAGTTATAGATACCAATAGTACATTTATCAGTAAAAAGCTATACTCTGTTGGGATTGAAACATTAAAAAGCATATCTATTAAAGATGAATCTTCTCAGATTGAGAATACACTGAATCAGGCTTTTGGGGAAGTTGATTTAGTAATTTTCACTGGTGGTTTGGGACCAACTAACGATGATTTAACAAAACAAACTCTATCAGATTATTTTGATGATACACTAGAATTTAATGATGAAATAATGAGGCATATTGATTCGTTGTTTAAAAAAGTTGGTAGAAAAACTGCTGATCTAAACAAAGAACAAGCCATGCTTCCCAAGAAAGCTATACTTCTTCATAATGAATTTGGTACAGCCACTGGAATGATATTCGAAAAGGGGAATAAAGTTGCAATATCTCTACCTGGTGTACCTTTTGAGATGAAAAACTTAATTAATTCTGGAGTAATACCTTTTATCGAAAAGAAATACAACACAGGGCATTTAGTTCATAAAACAGTGCTTACTTATGGTCTGCCAGAAAGTGAATTAGCAGAGAAGATTAGTGACTGGGAGAATAACCTTCCCAACAATATGAAACTAGCATATTTACCTTCACCTGGTAGAGTTAGATTGAGGTTGGCCTTGAAAGGGGATGATGAAAAACAGTTGTATTCAGAAATTAACAATCAGATAGAAAAGCTTAAAGTTATTTTAGGTGATCTTATTTTCGGTTACGATGATGAGCCTATAGAAAATATTGTAGCGAAGTTGCTAATCGAAAATTCTAAGACTGTTTGTACAGCAGAGAGTTTTACTGGAGGAAAAATAGCTAGCATGTTTACATCTATTTCAGGAAGTTCAAAGTTTTTTAAAGGATCTGTTGTTAGTTATGCTACTAAATCTAAAATTGACATCCTTAAAGTTGATGAATCTTCCATAAATAAAAATACTGTAGTAAGCAGAGAAGTAGCACAACAGATGGCAGATAATGCTAGATCAATGTTTGATGCTGATTTTGCAATTTCAGCTACAGGTGTTGCCGGACCAGATAAAGGAGAAGATGGAAAAGATTTAGGCACTGCATACATTGCACTAGCTATGAAAGATAAAACTCTTATTCAAAAATTTAATTTCGGACAACCAAGAGAAAAGATGCAAGGTAGAGCAGTAGCAATGGCTTTTGATATGCTTAGGAAAGAGTTGATATAGTTTTTTTACATCAACTGTTTTTGAAGCAACGATTCTAAATCATCAAAATTAAGATTTGAATGCTTTTTTTTTAACTGAGTTAATTTGGATAAAGTTTTATTTGCAAATTTCTGATGAGCATCACTCTCAAGATTAAAAGGACGATGATTTGCCGATGATATTAACTTTTCGATTTCAGCAATTTCTTTTTGAGTATAGTTTTCTATCCAGTTTTCTGATAACTTTTCCCAAACATAATCTGTTGCAATTTCGTTTGGATGCAACAAGTCTCTGTCATAGAATCTATAATCTCGTAATTCGTCAATTATCAATTCGTAGGAAGGAAAGTACTCAGTGTTTTCAGATTCCAATAACTCATTTACAGCTAAATGCAGTGTAGATTTGCTGAGGTTGTTGTTGTGAGCTCCATCTGCCCAATGACGAACAGGACTTACTGTAAAAACTATTTGAAGTTTACTGCTTTCTAATAATTTATTTAAAACTGTATTTCCATATTCAACAATTTCAGAAACAGATAACATCTTTTTATCAAACTCTTTTTGAGGTATTTTATGGCAGTTTGCTACTAACTGATTATTCTCTTTAAACGAATATATCCAAGCTGTACCAAACGTTAAAAAAAGATAGTTAGTGTTTTTTAAGAAGATGTGTACTTCATCAATAATATTATTAGAAAAATAAAGTGCTTCTTCCAACTCTGCGAAAGAAAGCTCTCCGTGTAAGTCTAAATTCAGCCATTTTTCATCCCTATAAATCCAATCGCTTTTAGTGAAATAGTTTTTGCCTATAGACCTTTCAAGAAGTTTAAAAATAGAGATAGGATTAAAAATTACCCCAAAAGGATTTACTTTGGTATTGAATAGTCTCTCTGAAAATTTATTACCAATATTTCCTGAAAAACAGGATCCCATAAACAATAGATTATCGTTATAATTAACCTTATTGTTTTTTGGTTTTATATTTACTTCTGATTGAAATTTCATATAGGTTTATTCTTCTATCTTTTAGTTTTGTATTATATGTACCTTACCCAGAGTACGTATCTAGTTTCGATAATGGAATATACATTTAATATTAAAACGAGTTTATACATATGAATTATTCTTCAAAAGTATATTTCAATTCAAAATAAGGTCTGTTACCTGAAATAGACTCATCAATAAATTTATTGTTTATATTATATATAATTGAATCTTTTGCTGATAAGTAGTCTTCTACATTTTTAATTCTTACTTGATTGATGTAATCATATAAAGAATCTGCTTCTTGCTGAGGAACTAGTAGATTACACATTTCTGTATTATCTAAACTATCTACAGGAAAGCTCAATTTCTTACTTAAATATTTCCCAAACTCTACATTTTCAATTTCAATATCATCTATCATCGCATAGTCAGGACTTGTGAGTTTAGATAATAGAGTGTCATTTTGATATAAGTTATTCAAATAAAAATATGATTTAGCTCTAATAGCTATAAGTTTTTGTATTTCATCCTCTTTATCTGCATATAACTGTAAATCAGCTCTAAGAGGATTTTTATCTTTCAATAGTTTGGCAATTACATCTAGTTGAGTTGTTTGCGAAGGACCAAGATCTATTTGCAATTCATCAAATTTAACTTCTTTTATTTCATCAGAACTAACACCAAGACTTTTAGCAAGAAAATTAAAAGGGGATGTTACCAACTTCACTAAATTATTTGTGAAAACTTTCAAAATAATTTTACCGTATTTAAATTCGGGGTCATTTAAATCGCCTTCCATCGGTATATCAAAATTAACCCTATCATCTTTGTCTCTAAGTATTACTAAAGCTGTTTTTAGAGGAATATTCATTTGAGGCTTAAAGTCCTTTCTCTTTTTGCCTAGTTTGGTAGAGTAGGCATCTATTATCATTCTGCTTTTTATGTAATTATCTTTAACGTTGTTTTTTATAGAAAAATTATATTTACCACTATTTATAGGGTATCCAAAGTAGCTTAGAGAGTAAGGAGAGAATTTTTTAGTATCAACATTTTTCATATATAAATTAAAAACACCATCCTCAAAGTTTCCGGGGTCAGTTATTACTTCCGCATTAAATTCACCTCCTTTTGGGGTATTAGATAAGAAAGTGATTTTAGCTCTATCTCCAAATTTAATATTTTCGGCATTAATGTTTACATCAGAAAGAGAATACTCAAAAGCTTCAGGTTTTAAAGAGAAATCACTAAAATTTATTTGAGAGTTTTCTATTAGCATATTGCTTATTTTCCAACTTATGGCATCTCCTTCATTACGTATATTTACTGAGTCTTCTAGTGTTTGTACCAATTCTTGAGCTTGCTCATAAAATAGTCTGTCAATATTAGTAAGTTTTTCAAAAACCTGATAACTAGCAGTGGCTTTATTCATATAAAGAGTATCTATATAAAATTGCATTTTATCTGCATCTAAATAATTGGATACGATTCTGAATTCTGAAAAATTAAAAAAGTTGAAATTCTCATTATCAACCATAGCAAAGTCATCAATGCCTATTTTACCTCGTATAAAAGGTTCAGATATTTTATCAATATTACCTTTTACATTTATGTTTGCATAAAGTTTACCTTCTAGGTTTGATAGTTTAATTTCTTTTTTGAAGTAAGGTAAGAACTCGTGAAGATTAAGATTAGTTATATTAACTAACCATTGGAAATCTCCAGTTTTAGTTTCGTAGTGAATATCAGTTTTAAATTTACCTCCATTACCTAAGTTAAACTCTAAATCTGCATCAGTGTTATCTTCCCCCCAAGCAATATGAGGTAGACTCACATCAAAACCTTCGATGCTATGACTTATATTTTCATCTAAATCGGAATATAGAATATCTCCAGAAATAACACTAAAATTATTTAACGAATATTTTATAAACGGTCTTTCGGGTTTTTGTTCTAGTTTTGTACTGTCAACAGCTGTAGAATCGATAGGAATTAAAGAATCAAAGTTGAATATTTTATTTTTAATATTTACACTAACCAATGGATAGTATATCGATAATTCTTCGATATATAATTCTTTAGCGAAAACTTTATATAGTGCTAAGTTTATTTTAAGTGTATCAAATTTTACAAATGTAGAACTATCATTTTCTTCGTACATTTTGAAATTTACTATTCTCGAATTTCCATCAAGAATGTTGAAATAAAACCTATCTATTGATATTTTCCTACCTGTTATTTCTTTTCCATTTTTGTTGATGTAATGTTTAATGTAGAAAGGGGTGAAAATGAATATTGAAGCTGTAATTAAAATTAGGAATGTAGGGATAATTATTAGTAGTTTTTTTCTCATAATTGTATAAAATTGTAATTTGTAGGGAATAGTTTTAAAGATATATATTTTTTCTTTCTAGATGAAGTTTATCTCCAAAAAAAAGTGTTTATCCCAAACGAGATAAACACTTAATTTTTTTGTTCTATTTAAAAATTACTTAACCTCAGCCAATTTATCTAAAGTATATTTTATTAATTTTTCTACTGAAGAATAAGGATCTTTGCTGAAACCTCCACTAGCACGATTGGCAATAATGCAGTTTAGCGAGCAAGTGTTGTGATCTAGTAATTTTCCTAGTCCATAAATTGCAGCAGTTTCCATCTCCAAGTTAGTAATTCTTTTTCCTTCAAATTCGAAGCTGTCAATCTTAGAATTAAGTTCTGGCGTTTCTAATGCAAGTCTAAGAACACGACCTTGAGGGCCGTAAAATCCAACTGCAGTACCTGTAAATCCTTTTATAATATTTTCTCCTAAGAGTTGTTCCCCCAATTCTTCTCCATATTTAACTATGTATGGTTTTGCTTTAAAATCATCCCAGTTAGTATGTTTTACAAAAGCATCTTGCATCTTAGTTTCTTGAATGTGTTTTGAGTCGTAGTAATGTAATACTCCATCAAAACCAATACCGTACTCTGCAAGCACAAAAGCATCAACAGGAATTTCGTTTTGTAAAGAACCAGAAGTTCCAATACGTACAATATTAAGTTTAGTATGCTTTTCTTTCTTAGTTCTAGTTTCGAAATCAATATTAAACAAAGCATCAACTTCGTTAATTACAATATCAATATTATCAGGTCCAATCCCAGTTGATATAACCGTCATTCTCTTGCCTTTGTATGTTCCGGTATGAGTAACAAATTCTCTTTTGGCAAGTTTATGTTCGATAGTGTCGAAGTGCTTAGAAACAACAGGAACTCTATTCTGATCGCCTACAAAGATTATTGTCTCAGCAATTTGATCTGGCTTTACATTAAGGTGATAAATGCTCCCGTCTGGGTTTATTATTAATTCTGATTCAGCTATTCTATTGCTCATGTTGTATATTTTTTATTATTGGTTCATTTTTTTAGGTAAAAAAAGGTGGTCTAAAGCTCAAAGTATAAATTAGAAAGGGAGTTGCTATAGGATGCTTCGGCTACGCTCAGCAACCTGTAACTCGAAACCCGAAATCTGGTTCCTGAGCGTAGCCGAAGGACACAACCCGAAACGAGTATTTCTAGCTCCCAGATTTTTTAACCTTAAATCCTTCTTTTACTAATAGGTCAACTATTTTGTTTCTAATATCGCCTTGCATTACTATTTCTCCATCTTTTACAGATCCGCCAGTACCACATTTGTTTTTTAGCATTTTCCCCAAATCTTTGAGGTCGTCATCCTTCCCAATAAATCCTTCAACTATTGTCACAACTTTGCCACCTCTCCCTTTACGTTCGAGTTTAGCTATTAGCTTTTGTTGATTATTTGCAATGGTTTCCTGATCTTGAAATTCATCTTCAAACTCAAACTGATTATTAGTAGAAAAAACAAATCCATCGGTGCTTACACGCTTCATTTTTTTTTTTGCCATTGTCTTTATTATATTTTTTTGAAAAAATGGTTAACAAAGGTATTGAAACATATATCTCAAGCATAATTAATTCAACAAAAAAAAGGATCACACCTAAGTATGATCCTTTCTATCAAATAAATTATATTATTTTTTGATAAAACTATTCAATAAATCCAACACCACTTGTGTTGTTATTATTTTTATCTAAAAGAATAAATGCTCCATTTGCTCTGTTTTCTTTAAACATATCTCCAAAAATTGGTTTGTTAAGTTTGAATGTTACAGAAGCAATATCGTTCATCTCTAAAGAGGTAGCTTCACTTTCTACCCCCGAGAAATCTGTTTCTATTGTGTGATTTACTTTAACGACTTTTGCTAAAACCTTGTTTATCCCGTGTTGTAAAACATACATGTTCCCAGCAATAAGTGCTTTAGAATCCATCCACGTAACTGTAGCAGTTAAATCTTTATCTATTGTAGGCAATTCATTTTCTTTAACAATCATATCGCCACGGCTCACATTTATATCGTTTTCAAGTTCAATAGAAATTGAAGATCCATGTGGTGCACTAGCAAACTGTTTATCGTAGAAATGAATGTTTTTAACAGTAGATTTTTTCATAGATGGAAGTACAATAATGTTGTCGCCCACTGCAATATCTTCTCCATAAACTTTACCAGCATATGCTCTAAAATCGTGAAATCCATCAGTTTTAGGTCTGATTACATTCTGTACAGGAAAACGTAATTTCCCTCTAGTATAAATATCTTCAGTATCTAAAAGTTCAAGATGTTCAAGTACAGTTTGTCCATTGTACCAAGGCATAGCGTCAGTTTTCTCAACAACGTTATCTCCTTTAAGAGCACTTATAGGAATAAATGTAATATTTTGTTCGTCATAATCACTCTTTGCAGCCAATGCCATAAAATCTTTCTTAATGGTGTTGTACTGCTCTTCATCATAATCAACTAAATCCATCTTGTTTATTGTAACAATGATGTCTTTAACTCTAAGTAGGTTGTTGATGAAAAAGTGACGGTAAGTTTGCTCAATTACACCGTGCCTGGCATCAATCAGAATAATTGAAGCTTGCGATGTTGATGCACCTGTAACCATGTTACGAGTGTACTCAACGTGACCTGGAGTATCGGCAATAATATAACTTTTTGTAGCTGTAGAAAAATATATGTGGGCAACATCAATAGTAATACCTTGCTCGCGCTCAGCTACTAATCCATCTGTCGCTAGCGAGAAATCAAGGTAATCGTACCCTTTGCTCTTACTACTTTTTTCTATTGCTTCTATTTTGTCTTCGGTAAGCGAATTTGTATCGTAAAGTAACTTTCCAATCAAAGTACTCTTTCCATCGTCAACGCTACCTGCGGTAGCTATTTTTAATACTTGCATAGTGCTTTAATCTTTGGTTTAGAAATATCCTTGTTGCTTGCGTTTTTCCATAGCTGCTTCCGAACGCTTATCGTCAATTCTAGCACCTCTTTCAGAAATTTTAGAATCTCTAATTTCGGCAACAACTTCGCTAATTGTAGTAGCTTTAGATAGTACAGCTGCAGTACAGCTCATATCTCCAACAGTACGGAATCTAACCCAACGGTTATCAACAATTTCTTCGTCGTCTTTGTAAACGTGTTCCGATGAAGTCCAAATTAGACCATCTCTAACAAAAGTGTCGCGTTTATGAGCAAAGTAGATAGAAGGAATTTCAAGATCTTCGGCTTCAATGTAAGACCACACATCAAGCTCAGTCCAGTTAGAAATAGGGAAAACTCTAACGTTTTGTCCGATTTCAATCTCACCATTTAACATATCGAAAAGTTCAGGTCTTTGGTTTTTTTCGTCCCACTGACCAAAATCGTCTCTTACAGAAAATATGCGTTCTTTAGCACGAGCTTTTTCTTCGTCTCTACGAGCACCACCAATACATGCATCAAACTTAAATTCTTCAATAGCATCAAGTAATGTTGTAGTTTGAAGAATATTTCTACTAGAGTAACGCCCAGATTCTTCAACAACTTTACCTTCATCAATAGAATCTTGTACGTTACGAACAATAAGTTCAACACCAAGTTCTTCTACAAGTCTATCTCTAAACTCAATAGTTTCAGGGAAATTATGCCCAGTATCGATATGCATTAATGGGAAAGGAATCTTTGCAGGGTGAAAAGCTTTTTGAGCTAAACGTACCAATGTAATAGAATCTTTACCGCCAGAAAAAAGTAGAACAGGTCTTTCGAACTGAGAAGCTACTTCTCTGAATATGTGTATTGCCTCGTTTTCTAGAGGATTTACATTTAATTTGTCAGTCATTTTTTTGTTGTTTTATTTTGTTCGTGATAATCGTGATAATCGTGATAATCGTGACAATCACGACTTCACGTTATAACAGTTTCACGCTATAACAGTTTCACGAACATTTCACGATATTACCCATGCAATCCACACTCACGGTTTTCAAGGACTTTAGTTGGATCAAAGTATTTGAATTCGTTTGGCAGATTATTTTCGGCTAAATATTTATCAAGTTGTTCGTCTGTCCAGTTATAAAAAGGACTTACTTTCACAACTCCATCTTTACTAACCGATACAATACCTATACTATCTCTAAAAGGAGTTTGTCCTTTGCGTAAGTTTGTGAACCAAACCTCAGGTTTATGCTCAGACATAGCTCTACGGAAAGGTTCCATTTTTACATGCTCACTAAATATTTTATGATCTTTGTGATCTACATCAGGAATACCAATTGTAGCATCAATGTAGGCAGGAGTTAGTTTTGGAACGTAAATTTCAACATTCAAACTTAGCATTTTGATTAATTCATCAGCATGCTTGTAAGTGTTTAAAGTGTTGTAACCAGTATCGCACCAAATAACTTTCATATCCTTCTCTACAGAAGAACATGCATGTAAAATAGAACATTCGTAAGGTCTGAAGTTAGTTGTAACAACGTGCTTATCTGAAAGATCTACAGCCCATTTTATAATTTCTACTGGCGACTTATCGTTTAGCTCAGCGTTTATTTTTTCTATATCTAAGTTCATTATTTCAAACCCCAATTAATTTTATTCCAAGTTCTTTCATGAAAATAATACAAAACCATTTTCGTGACTACTTCAATCGAACCGATTGTAAGAGCAGTTTTAACTTCTCCTGTAATAAACCACGAAATAAAAATTGTATCAAATGTTCCAACCATTCTCCAGCTAATTGACTTAACGACACTTCTATAGTGAGCCTCAGCTTTTTTCTCCTCTTTTGTAAGAGAAGTTTTTTCTTGAGTCTTACCTTTTCTTATCGAATTATAAATTGCATCAATTATCATAAGAGACTATGCGTTTACTGTAACTTCCGAAACAATTTTATCCCAAACAACTTCTCTGTAATCTTCTCTGTTAGGAACTTCACATTCCTCAACAGAAGATACTAATTGCGATGTGTAAATCATTTGTTCTACTAGTTCGGGAGCTCTGTTCATTCCTTCACCAATATTTATCAATACTGACTCACCATCTCTTAGGATGTTATTTTTAAGCGATTCGAAGAAACCACCAAGAGCTGTAGAAGAAGCAGGTCCAATTTTAGAGCCTTTTTCAAATGCAACAATTCTTGATATATCTTTTACTTTAGCTTCATCGAAAGTGATAATATCACCATCGCTATCTTTTACTATTTTAGCAATAATAGGGTAGGTAGCTGGATTTCCGGTAGCCAAAGTAGGAACTTCAGTTACAGGGTTCTCCAAAATAGGGTAGTCTTGCAACCAACCTTCAGGGAATCCGTTTGCTTTAGATTTCTCCCATCCTTGTGTCATAGGATCACAACCAGAAGGTTGAACCATAATGTATCTCGGGTTTTTAAGGTTGTAGATTCCTTCTAAATCTCTTACAGCTTTATCTATTGCAATTGGTCCTGTACCACCACTAAGAGCTTGAATGTACACGTTTGGTAATTCTCCACATTGTCTCAACCATTCGAAAACCATTGTTTTCTTAGCCTCAACACGTAGAGGATCAGTGTTCCCTCCCGACATTAAAATACCGTTTTTAGCAGCGTATTCAGCAGCAACTTTTTTAGCCATTGCGTAATCGCCTTTAACTCTAAATATTTTCTGACCATGAGCACTCACTTCAGCAACATTAGCTTTAAGTGCATTTTCAGGCACAAAAACAGCAAGATTAATTCCTGCTTCGGCAAGGTAATGAGAGAATGCAGATGCTATGTTACCTGTACTAGCAACACAGTATTGTTTTATTCCGTGTTCTTTCAAACCACTAGCTGCAACAGAAGCTGCAACATCTTTGAAAGTACCAGTTCCTGGATTTAAATCGTTACGGTAAACGTTTACTTTTAAATCTAGATTATAATATTTTTTAGCAAAATCTTCTAGGAAACTCCATCTTTCAACTGGAATAACTCCTTCGCCATTGGTAACAATATTTTCTTTGCTGTCTATAGGTAAAAAGTCGAAATAATTGAAAACACTTTTAGCTTCGTGATCTTTTATTTCAATAAGCTTCTTAACCCCAGCCATATCTGCTGTGTAATTAACATCAACCCATTTGTTTCCACATTCAGGACATTGTTGATTACTCTCGAACCATGCACCCATATCGCCGATATTGTGGTTACAAGATCTACATTCTAAACTATATTTTGTACTAGACATTTTTTATTTTTATAGTGATAATACCTTTTACTTATTTGGATGTGATTCTAGGACTGTAAATGGATTGTATTATTAATCTTCTATTCCTTTAGTTTCAGAATCCAATAATTTCTCTATTTAAAGAGTCATTGCTGTCATTTCCGAAGTGTACTCGCCAGCAGTAAGTTTACTGTTTACTTCTGCAAATGCATCAATTGTACGCTCTACATCAGCAAGTGTGTGATCGGCAGTAGGTATAAGTCTTAACATAATTACTCCTTTTGGTACAACAGGATAAACAACTATAGAACAGAAAATACCGTAGTTCTCTCTAAGATCCATCAATACGTTTGTAGCTTCACCAACTTCACCTTTAAAGAATACTGGAGTTACAGGCGAATTAGAATTACCTAAATCAAATCCTTTTTCTCTCAATCCTTTTTTAAGAGCATTAGTAATTGTCCAAAGTTGATCTTTAAGAACAGTATCTTTTCTAATTAATTCAAGTCTTTTTAAAGCTCCAACTACTAGAGGCATTGGAAGAGATTTAGCAAATATTTGAGAACGCATGTTGTAACGTAATACATCTATAATTGCTTTGCTACCTGCTATAAATGCTCCAATACTAGCCATAGATTTAGCGAAAGTACCGAAATATAAATCTACACCTTCTTGAACTTTGAAATGCTCATCGGTTCCAGCACCAGTAGCTCCCATTGTTCCAAATCCGTGTGCATCATCTATTAATAAGCGGAAATCAAATTCATCTTTAATAGCTACAATTTCGTCAAGTTTACCTAAGTCACCAGACATTCCGAATACACCTTCAGTAATTACAAGAATACCTCCACCTGTTTTAGCTGCTAGTTTTGTAGCATGACCAAGTTGAGTTCTAAGGCTGTCCATATCGTTGTGAGCAAAAACAAAACGTTTACCCATGTGCAGTCTTACACCATCAAGAATAGAAGCGTGATCTTCTGAATCGTAAACGATAATATCTTTTCTATCAACCAAAGTATCAATTACAGACATTACTCCTTGGTAACCAAAGTTCAATAAATAAGCAGATTCTCTACCAGAGTATTCAGCAAGTTCACTTTCTAATTGTTGGTGAAGTTTTGTTTGACCAGTCATAATTCTTGCACCCATTGGATATGCTAATCCCCAATCAGCAGTTCCTTGTGTATCGGCCTTTCTAACTTCTGGGTGATTTGCCAATCCTAGGTAGTTATTCAAACTCCAAGTCAAAACTTTTTTTCCGTTGAAAACCATGTGCGGGTGAATCTCTCCTTCTAATTTAGGAAAAGTGTAATATCCATCGGCTTGGTTTTGGTATTGACCTAATGCAGTTTTTTTCTCTGTTAATTTTTTGAAAATATCCATTTTGCTAACTCGATTATTTATTAATATTGTCTGTTTTTATAAATGTTTACTAACCTTCCTTTGATGCAACTCACCAAAAATTATTAAATGTAAATAAACTAAATATTAATATGATATTAGTTCGCACTAAGTGGTTGGTACGTTTACTTTTGTATTTTTTAATTTTCATTTAACATTGTGAAGTGTATGTAAATCAATAGGTTTGAGTATTCATTAATATTTATATGAACCATCCAATTAAGTAGAACTTTACTAGTGTCTAAAAAGTGTGAAATTGTACTATATTAGACGAAAATATGAGAACTTAATAAGTTGTAGAATTGAAATATATAAATAAAACTGTTTGGATTACCGGAGCTTCTTCAGGAATAGGAAAAGCATTAGCAAAGAAATTTTCGAAAGAGAGAGCAAATGTTGTTTTGTCTTCAAGGAATATTTCGGAGTTGAAAATTCTTAAATCTGAGATTGAAAGTAAGAATTGTAAGGTTGAAATAGAGGTGTTAGATTTAACAAATCAGGAGTCCTTTATTGATATAGTTTCTAGAATCATCAACAAATTTGGAACTATAGATTTGTTGATAAACAATGGTGGGATTAGTCAACGTTCGTTAGTTGAAGAAACTGACTTATCGGTAGACAGGAAGTTGATGGAGGTTAATTTTTTTGGTACTGTAGCTCTTACTAAGGCAGTACTACCAGTTATGTTAAAACAAGGTGGTGGACAAATAGCAGTAGTTACTAGTATTGTTGGAAAATTTGGTTTCCCTTTGCGATCTGCATATTCTGCTTCTAAACATGCTCTTCAAGGCTTCTTTGATACTCTTCGTGCCGAAACTCAAAATCGTGGTATAAAAGTTAGTATAATTATTCCTGGCAGAATTAAAACAAATATTTCTGTAGGCGCAATAGTTGCTGATGGGAATACGTACGGAAAAATGGATACAGGACAAGAAGAAGGTATGAGTGCAGAAGATGCTGCAAATAAAATATTTAAAGGACTAAGTTCAGGAAAGAAAGAAATTTTAGTTGGAAGAAAAGAATTGATTATGGTTCATATAAGGAGATTTTTTCCATTTATATATTATAAGATGGTATCGAAGATTAAGGCTACTTAAAATTGTGAAGTCGTGAAGTCGTGACATTATGAAGTAGTGAATTTAGAACCAGTTTGGTAATTAGATAATCAATTAAACAATTACACAGTTAAACAATTACACAGTTTTTCAGTACACAGTACAACAATTAAAAAAACAACTCAACAATTTATAGAAGATGATAATTAGCGGAATACAACAAGTAGGAATAGGGAATCCAAATACTCCTGAATTATGGAAATGGTACAGAAAAGCATTTGGAGCAGATGTACCTGTGTTTGACGAA
>JADGDT010000032.1 GCA_016744755.1 Ichthyobacteriaceae bacterium
CGGTATTTCTGGAGTTGGAGAAGTAAAAGAAGACATGGAGAGCTTAGGAATAGCTTCAGAAGAAGCAGTGATTGGGTAAGCCTTGTTGATAATAAATTTTAATTAGAAGGTGCTAGTTTCTTATGACTAGCATCTTTTTTTGCATCTTTTTTTGATTAATTAGATTGTGAAGTTGTTTTTTTTTCAAAAAATTGTAAATTAATCGATAATTAAAAATTTCAATAAAATTAAATTATGAGCTTCGCCAGTAGATTACTTTCCTTCTTTTTCTTAATGCTACTTGTTCAATCTTCAGCTTTTGCCGATGAAAACAAGAAACCAACATTGTCAGATAATATCAACGATTTATTTGAACCGGCAGTTGAGGTTCTCGAGAAAGTTATTTTTTGGGATCCTTTAGAAGCTATAGGTATATATGATCCATTAATTTATAACGAGAAAGGAGAGACTATTATAGAATCGCGAAGAAAAGGTCTAGTAAGTATTGAAGCAGGAAGTGATGTGCTGTTAGGTACCGAGACTAATTTTTTGAAACGAGAGAAAGGTCAATTGATTGTAGTAGGGGGTGAAATAAATCAAGTTAGAATAGTTGTTGATGATAATAAGTTGATATTGTATAATAAGTCTAAGGGAACTCTGTCTGGAGTTAGATATGGTTTTCCTAAGATGCGTCCATTTCCAATAGTGGTACTGTGGCTTATGCTAGGAGCAGTATTTTTCACTATTAAATTTAAGTTCATCAACTTTACAGGAGTTAAACATTCCTTAGAGTTATTTAGAGGAAAATTTGATGATCCAAATAAGAAAACAGGTAAGGAACAAATAACAAGAGCTCAGGCATTGTCAACAGCGTTGTCCGGGACGGTAGGTTTGGGTAATATTGCATCTGTAGCAGTGGCCATATCAATAGGAGGACCAGGCGCTACATTTTGGATGATAACTGCAGGTTTACTTGGAATGGCTTCTAAATTTGTTGAAGTTACACTCGGAGTTAAGTACAGAGAAATAGACAGTAATGGAGTAGTACATGGAGGGCCAATGTATTATCTAAAGAATGGGCTTGTAAAGAGGAATATGGGTTTATTAGGTAAGTTTTTAGCTGTGATGTTTGCAGTTATCTTAATAGGAGCATCTCTTGGTGGAGGAAATATGTTTCAATCTAATCAGGCTTTTGCTCAGTTGCAAAATTCATTCCCTGCATTAGCGGGACATGGAGCTGAAGTGGGTATTGTTTTGGCAATAATGGTTGGAGTAGTTATTATTGGAGGAGTTAAAAGTATTGCAAAGGTTACAGAGAAAATAGTCCCTTTAATGGCAGGTATATACATGCTTGCGGCATTGGTTGTTATATTCATGAATTACGATCAGATTATTCCATCTATAGGACTTATTTTTTCTAGTGCATTTAGTGCTCCTGCAATAAAAGGAGGTATTGTAGGAGTATTGATTGTTGGGTTTCAACGTGCGGCTTTTTCTAATGAAGCAGGTATAGGATCTTCAGCAATTGCTCATTCACCTGCAAGTACAGACGAGCCAGTTTCGGAAGGTTTTGTTGCTTTAGTTGAACCGTTTATAGATACTGTACTTATTTGTACTATTACTGCTTTTGTGATAATAATTACTGGCAGATATGAAGGGTATGAGCTTCAAGGTGCAGAGTTGACATCTAGTGCGTTTGGAAGTGTAATTTCATGGTTTCCTCACTTATTGACGGTAGCTATATTCTTATTTGCATTTTCTACAATGATTTCTTGGTCTTATTACGGACTTAAAGGATGGACATATATATTTGGAAAGTCTAAGAAATCAGAGTTCTCTTATAAAATGCTTTACTTGTCAATGGTTGTTGTAGGAGCAGCATCTTCACTAGGTGTGGTTTTAACCTTTGCAGATATGATGATATTGGCGATGGCAATTCCTAATATTGTTGGATTACTTATTTTATCTTCGGAGGTAAAAGAAGACTTAAAAAGCTACTTGGCAAGAATTAAATCAGGTGAAATAAAAAGGTATGATTAATTTTTTCTTAAAAAGTAATAATGTTGTAGCTTTATTATAGCTATCCATCTTTTAAGAAGTTTTATGAAATTCAATAAAAAACAAAGAGTAGGTATTATTACCTTAATAATTGTTATCCTATTTATTCAAATTGTAATATTGAATTTGGATTTTCTAAAAAACAACTCAATTACAGAAGATAGAAAGATTCAATTAGAGTACTATAATAGTTTGATAGATTCTCTAAAAGAAACCTCAGTTAAGAAAGAAATTAAATATTTCAAGTTCAATCCAAATAAACTATCTTACAATTCGTGGAGTTTTTTTGGGTTGAATTTTTCACAATTATATAGTTTAGATTCTTTTAGGTCTAAAAATGAATTTTCCTCCAAGCAACAGGTGAAACAAATATTGAAATTGAATGATTCAATTTATGATATTATTGATTCGTTGATGTATTTCCCTAAAGTCTATACATCAAAAGGTTACAGTAAAAAGCAAAAAATCACTTACACTAATTTTAATCCTAATGAATATGTAAAGAGTGATTGGATGAAATTTGGGTTTTCAGATAAACAATCAGAAATAATATTTAACTACATAAAGGTTAGAGGTGGAGTTAAGTCTAAAGGTGAGCTGAAAGATATTTTCGTAATTAACGATGATAAATATAAAGAGCTAGAACCATTTGTGAAAATTCCCGAAATAAATAATGATATAATCATAGAGGATATCACTTTAAACTCTGCATCTGTAGAAGATTTCAAGACCATTAAAGGTTTGGGTGATGTATATTCAAAAATTATAGTTGATTTTAGAACAAATTTAGGAGGGTTTAAATATTATTATCAATTAAAGGAAACCAATGTAGTAGATTCTACTGTTTACGAGCTAATTAAAAATAAATTTCCTCTTAAAAAAGACTTTGAAGTGACAAAGTTAAATATTAACTCTGCATCTTTAGAAGAGCTAGAATCACACCCTTACATAGGTTGGCGTTTAGCAAATAGCATTGTTGATTTCAGAACTAATTTTAGGGATTTTAATTCTTTAGAAGAGTTGAGGAATATTGAAGTTATAAGCGATGCATATTTCGATAAAATTAAATTATATTTGACGCTTGAATAATCTAAAATTAAGAAGTTATCACTTTCTTAATTGTTAATCTCATAAGAATGAATTTCGGAAAATCGGAAACACAGAAAATGATTGCAGATTCTATAAAGGATTTTGCAAAACAATACATATATCCATTTCAAAGAGAATGGGATGAAAAACAAATATTTCCAGTAGATGTTTTTAAGAAATTAGGAGAAATGGGATTCATGGGAGTTCTAGTTCCTGAGGAATATGGAGGTTCTGGTTTTGGGTACAACGAGTATATTACTGTTGTAGATGAACTAGGAAAAGCAGATCCTTCAATTGGACTTTCTGTTGCAGCACATAATTCTCTTTGTACAAATCATATTTTAACATTCGGAACTGAAGAACAAAAGAAAAGGTGGATTCCTAAGCTAGCATCCGGAGAATGGATAGGATCATGGGGATTGACAGAAGTAGGTACGGGCTCTGATGCAGGAAATATGTCATGTACTGCAAAATTAGAAGGAGACGAATGGGTAATAAATGGAACTAAGAATTTTATTACTCACGGTAAGAGTAGTAACGTTGCAGTAGTAATTACTCGTACAGGAAACAAAGGAGATAAAAGAGGAGCAACAGCTATTGTTGTAGAAAGGGGTACTCTTGGATTTACAGCAGGGAAAGAAGAAGATAAATTGGGGATGAGGGCTTCAGAAACCGCAGAAATGATTTTTGATAACGTCCGTGTACCAAGAGAAAATACACTTGGAAATGTAGGAGATGGATTTAAACAAGCTCTAGCAATATTAGATGGTGGGCGAATATCAATCGCAGCACTTTCATTAGGGGTGGCAAAAGGAGCATATGAAGCTTCTCTAAAATATTCAAAAGAACGTGTACAATTCGGGAAACCTATTTCTGCTTTTCAAGGAATCTCTTTTAAGTTAGCTGATATGGCTACAGAGATTGAAGCATCGGAATTATTGACATATAAAGCTGCATGGGCTAAAGAAAATAAAGAATCAAACACCACCGTTTTATGTGCTATGGCAAAAGCAATGGCATCAGAAACAAGTGTAAAAGTGTCTTCCGAAGCTGTGCAAATACACGGCGGATATGGATTTACAAAGGACTACCCTGTAGAAAGATATTATCGCGATTCAAAGCTTAACACTATAGGAGAAGGAACTACCGAAATACAGAAGTTTGTTATTTCAAGATTGTTGTTAAAGGATTAGAATAATCAGATATTTTATTATAATTTTGCAAAACTTTTTTAGAAATAGTGCCACGTAATAAAGTACGTGTGCCAAATGAGAGGAGGCCTGTTACTAGAGTTTAGAAAGAAATAGATATAAAATATTAAAAATTAAGGGTGTACAATTTTGATTAATTGTAAATATGTGTACTTTTGCACCCGCTTTTGAAAGAACTTAATTAGTTCTATTCATTAGTTGTACAGTAGAAAAATGATATTATATAAATTATTTAAACAATAGTAAAATGCTAATAATCCCTGTAAAAGAAGGAGAAGCTATAGATAGAGCTTTAAAACGTTTCAAAAGAAAATTCGACAGAACTGGTGCAATGAAACAATTACGTAGCCGTAAACAATTCAACAAACCATCTGTAGTTAACAGAAAGCAAAAGCAAAAAGCAATATACGTTCAAGGTTTGAGAACTCAAGAAGAGAGCTAGAATATATTTCTATTATAATACTCCAATGGCTGAGAAAATTTTTAAATTTACTCAGCCATTTTTTTGTGTCTTATTTTCAGATCTTAAATAGATTATTTTATAAAAGTATACACCATTTATATAATGCTAGAAAAATTCATAGAATATTTAAGGTACGAAAAGAGATATTCTCAGCATACAATAAAAGCATATGAGAAAGACCTAGTGGAGTATTTTGATTATGCAGAGGTTTTTCAAGATGTAACTAATTCACTAAAACTAAATTTCCAGCAACACAGACATTATTTAGTGTTTCTTCAAAATCAGAACTATTCAAATCGAACAATTAATAGGAAGGTTAGTAGTTTAAAAAGATTTTATAAATACTTATTAAGTGTAGATGAAATTTCGGATGATCCTACAGCAAAGCTTTCTGCTTTGAAATTTGAGAAAAAGATAATGATTCCTTTCTCTAAAGAAGAAATGACGCGTCTATTAGACAATATAGATTATGGAAGTAATTTTGAAGGCATTCGAGATAAGCTGATAATTAGTATTTTTTACAATACAGGCATAAGACTCAGTGAATTGATAGGAATTCAAATTTCAAAAGTAGATTTTTCAAACTCACAGCTAAAAGTACTGGGTAAACGTAACAAAGAAAGAATAATCCCATTATCATATCATCTGACAAACTGTATGAAATCATATTTAAGTTTAAGAAGTGAATTTCAAATTACTGATAATGAGGATGTGTTTTTTATCACAAAAAAGGGTAAACAAATATATCCTAGTCTTGTCTATGGAAAGATAAATTACTATCTTAGTACGGTAACAAAAAAGGTAAAAAGAAGTCCCCATGTAATTAGACACACCTTTGCTACTCACCTTATGGATGCTGGTGCAGATTTGAATTCGATAAAGGAACTTTTGGGGCATTCAAGTTTAGTTGCTACACAAGTATATGTGCATTCATCGTTGGTGAAATTGAAGTCAATTGTTAATCAGGCCCACCCGAGGGCAAAAAAAAAGTAAGCCTATGAAAGTTAAAGTGCAAGCAGTAGATTTTAAAGCTGATAAAGAATTATTGGATTTCCTACAAAGAAAAATGGATAAGTTAGATCAGTTTTATGATAAAATAATTGATGGAGTTGTGTACTTAAAACTTGGAAATAAGAGTGACAAGGACAATAAAGTATCCGAAATTAAAGTCATGGTGCCAGGAGATGAGTTTGTTGTAAAGAAAAAGGCAGTAAGTTTTGAAGCGTCAATAGACCTGTGTACTGAATCTTTACGTAGAATGTTAAGGAAGAAGAACGAGAAAGTTAAGACTCATGCCATTGTAGAATAAATATTTTAAAAAAAGATAATTAGGTTTTGGTGTTAAAATAAAAGTTTATACATTTGCAGTCCGTAAAAAAAAGCGGGCTGCTTTTTTATGGTTGGTTACGAATGCCTTTTGTTTAGGTTTCAAAACTAATAAAATAGTTCATTGAAAATAGGGGAGATACTCAAGCGGCCAACGAGGACAGACTGTAACTCTGTTGTGATTTCACTTCGAAGGTTCGAATCCTTCTCTCCCCACTATCTAGCTTTTGGCTCTTAGCCCTTAGCTAAAATATGCCAACAGCTAAAGGATTATTGCCAATAGCTAAATAAAAAGCGAAAGTAGCTCAGTTGGTAGAGCGTCAGCCTTCCAAGCTGAATGTCGCGAGTTCGAACCTCGTCTTTCGCTCTATTGTTTATAATAGATTAAACAGTAAAAAAACAAATTATTGAATGCTTGTGTTTGTCGAAGAAGAAGTGGAATTTAACTGCATCGTTGGCTTAACATGAAAATTTGGTAATTGCTTTATATATTAATTAAGAATAATAATTTTTAAAATCATGGCAAAGGAAACTTTCGATCGTTCTAAACCACACTTGAATATTGGAACAATTGGTCACGTTGACCACGGTAAAACTACTTTGACTGCTGCCATCACGAAAGTTTTGGCTGAGAAAGGTCTTTCTGCAGCAATGGATTTCGATCAAATCGACAATGCTCCAGAAGAAAAAGAAAGAGGTATTACTATTAATACTGCACACGTTGAGTACTCAACTGCTAACCGTCATTACGCACACGTTGACTGTCCAGGTCACGCGGATTACGTAAAGAACATGGTTACTGGTGCTGCTCAAATGGATGGTGCTATCCTTGTAGTAGCTGCTACAGATGGTCCTATGCCACAAACTCGTGAGCACATCCTTTTAGGTCGCCAAGTTGGTATTCCTAGAATGGTTGTATTCATGAACAAAGTGGATATGGTTGACGATGAGGAACTTCTTGAATTAGTTGACATGGAAATCCGTGAACTTTTATCTTTCTATGAGTACGATGGAGATAATGGTCCTGTTATACAAGGTTCTGCTTTAGGAGGTCTTAATGGTGAGGCTAAATGGGTTGACACTATCATGGAATTGATGGATGCTGTAGATACTTGGATTGAGTTACCTAAGAGAGATGTAGAAAAAGATTTTCTAATGCCAGTTGAGGATGTATTCTCTATTACTGGACGTGGAACTGTTGCTACAGGTCGTATCGAAACAGGTGTTGCCAATACTGGTGATGCTGTTGATATTATTGGTATGGGAGCTGAAAAATTAACTTCTACTGTTACAGGAGTTGAGATGTTCCGTAAGATTCTTGATAGAGGTGAAGCTGGCGATAACGTTGGTATCCTTTTAAGAGGTATTGCTAAAGAAGACATCAAAAGAGGAATGGTAATCTGTAAGCCAGGTTCTGTAACTCCACATGCTCATTTTAAAGCAGAGGTTTATATCCTTAAAAAAGAAGAAGGTGGACGTCACACTCCATTCCATAATAGATACCGTCCTCAGTTCTACGTACGTACAACTGACGTAACTGGAGAAATTTCTCTTCCAGAAGGTGTTGAAATGGTTATGCCTGGTGATAACTTAACTATTAAAGTTGATCTTATCCAACCAATTGCATTAAATGTAGGTCTTCGTTTCGCTATACGTGAAGGTGGTCGTACTGTAGGTGCTGGTCAGGTTACAGAAATGCTTTAGTAAAAAAGTATTATATAATGAAGAAGGTGTTCTCGGACACCTTCTTTATGTAATACGGGTGTAGCTCAGCTGGTAGAGCAGTGGTCTCCAAAACCAAAGGTCGTGAGTTCGATCCTTACCACCCGTGCAAAAATAAATCCAATAGAGAATGGAAAAGAAGTCAAATTTCATAAAAGAGGCATACACTGAGTTAGTAGAGAAAACTACTTGGCCTAAGTGGGATGATCTTCAATCTAATACTGTAACAGTTGCTAGCTCATCAGTTCTGATAGCTTTAGTA
This sequence comes from Ichthyobacteriaceae bacterium, assembly GCA_016744755.1. Taxonomy (GTDB): domain Bacteria; phylum Bacteroidota; class Bacteroidia; order Flavobacteriales; family JADGDT01; genus JADGDT01. The sequence goes on from JADGDT010000032.1 coordinate 8,111, forward strand.
ATATTTGCTGCAGATAAATTTTTTGAGTTTGGAGTAGATTCTTACTTTGAACTTTTCAAATAATCTATTTTAGATTTAATATGAGCGAATCTGGAAAGAAATGGTACGTTGTACGTGCTGCAAGTGGTCAAGAAAATAAGGTTAAGCATTACATAGAACTTGAGATGAGTCGTGATTTAGGCGATTATGTTGATCAAGTTTTAGTGCCAACTGAAAAAGTTTACCAGTTGCGTCAAGGTAAAAAAGTGCAGAAAGAAAAAGTTTATTTTTCTGGGTACGTATTTATTGAAGCCGCATTGGTAGGAGAAGTTGCTCATACAATAGTATCTATACCTGGAGTGATTGGGTTTTTAGGAGAAACTAAAGGAGGAGATCCTGTTCCTATGAGAAAATCAGAGGTTAGACGTATGCTTGGGCAGGTTGATGAAATGGAAGAAGTTAACCAAAATATTAGTATCCCATATATTACGGGAGAAACTATTAAGGTAATTGATGGTCCTTTTAACGGTTTCAATGGAACTATTGAAAAGATACATGAAGAGAAGCGTAAACTCGAAGTAATGGTTAAGATTTTCGGAAGAAAAACTCCATTAGAATTAAGTTATATGCAAGTAGAAAAAGTATCTTAATTAATTATAATATCTGATATCTATAGATGATTGCTTCCACATTCGTTTAGATATTAGAAAAACTAGAAGTAAAATGGCAAAGGAAATTAGCGCGCTGATTAAGTTGCAAATAAAGGGTGGAGCTGCGAATCCATCACCACCAGTAGGACCTGCATTAGGTGCTAAAGGGGTGAATATTATGGAATTCTGTAAGCAGTTCAACGCTCGTACACAAGATAAAGCTGGAAAAGTTTTACCTGTTGCAATTACAGTTTATGGTGATAAATCTTTCGATTTCGTTATCAAAACTCCTCCTGCAGCAGTTCAACTGATGGAAGCGGCAAAAATTAAAAAAGGTTCTTCAGAGCCTAACAGAAACAAAGTAGCTAGTGTTACTTGGGATCAGATTAGATTAATTGCTGAAGACAAAATGGCTGACTTAAATGCTTTTAAAGTAGAGTCTGCTATGATTATGATCGCTGGAACAGCTCGTTCTATGGGTCTAACAGTTAAAGGGGAAGCTCCCGTTAAATAATAAACTTATTCTAAGAAAATGGCAAAATTGACAAAAAAACAAAAGGACGCTGTTTCTAAAGTAGAAAAGAATAAGCTTTATACTTTAGAAGAAGCATCGGCATTGGTAAAAGAGATTACAAAAGTAAACTTTGATGCCTCTGTAGATTTAGCAGTAAGACTTGGAGTTGATCCTCGTAAAGCGAATCAAATGGTTCGTGGTGTAGTTACTCTTCCTCACGGAACAGGTAAAGACATAAAAGTACTTGCATTAGTTACTCCAGATAAAGAGGAGGAAGCTAAAGCAGCTGGTGCAGATTATGTTGGACTGGATGAGTACTTACAGAAAATTAAAGGTGGTTGGACAGATGTTGATGTTATCATCACTATGCCTTCTGTTATGGGTAAAATTGGACCTTTAGGACGTGTTCTAGGACCAAGAGGTTTAATGCCTAATCCTAAAACAGGTACTGTAACTATGGATATAGCTAAAGCTGTAACTGAAGTTAAAGCTGGTAAGATCGACTTTAGAGTAGATAAAACTGGTATTATACATGCAGGTATCGCTAAATCTTCTTTCGAAGCTGTAAAGATTCAAGAGAATGCTAACGAGCTACTTTCAACTTTAATAAAGTTGAAGCCAACTGCAGCAAAAGGTACTTACATTAAAAGTATTTTTATGTCTAGTACAATGAGTTTAGGTATAGAAATTGATCCTAAAAGTATATCATAGTAGAATAAATTCTTAAATCATGACAAGAAACGAAAAAAGTACAGTTATAGAGAATTTGACTACTTTGTTAACTGATAGTAAGACTATATATCTTGCTGATATTTCAGCTATGGATGCTGAATCAACAAGTAACTTACGAAGAGCGTGTTTCAACGCAAATGTAAGTCTAGAAGTAGTTAAAAACACATTGCTTGCAAAAGCAATGGAGAACACTGATAAAGAATTTGGTGATTTACCATCTGTTTTAAAAGGGAATACTTCAATAATGATTTCTGAAGCAGCTAATGCTCCAGCAAAAGTTATTAAGGAATTCCGTAAGAAAAAAGATAAACCAGTTCTTAAAGGTGCATATGCTCAAGAAGGTGTTTATATTGGCGATGATCAATTAGATACTCTTGTTAATATCAAGTCTCGTGAAGAGCTTATTGGAGATATTATTACACTTCTTCAATCACCTGCTAAAAATGTTATCTCGGCACTTCTTAATGGTCGCGATAATGATACAGAAGAAACTTCAACTGAAGCAGCTGAATAATTATCATTTGTATATTACGCAATAATATATATAACTAAGTATTAAAAATTATTAAAGTACATTAAAATGGCAGAATTAAAAGAATTTGCAGAGCAGTTAGTTAACCTAACAGTGTTAGAAGTTAATGAATTAGCTACAATATTAAAAGATGAGTACGGTATTGAGCCAGCTGCTGCTGTTGCTGTTGCAGGTCCTGCTGCAGGCGGAGATGATGCTGAAGAGAAAACGGAATTTGACGTTATCTTAACAGCTGCTGGTGGATCAAAACTTAAAGTTGTAAAAGCTGTTAAAGAATTAGCAGGTTTAGGTCTTAAAGATGCTAAAGCATTAGTTGACTCTGCTCCAGCTCCAGTAAAAGAAGGTGTTTCTAAAGATGAAGCTGAAGCTCTTAAAACTGAACTAGAAGCTGTAGGTGCTGAAGTTGAGATTAAGTAATCTCACACATAAAAAGTAAAAAAGGTTTAGGTCAAGAGCATAGCTCTTTGACCTAAACCCTTTTGCGTATATAATATTTTTCTTAGTAATTTTCAAAATTCTAGTCCATTGGCTTTGACAAATCATACCGGTAGAATCAGTTTTGCGTCAATTAAGGATCAATTAGAATATCCTGATTTTCTTGATATTCAAATTAAATCCTTCATGGATTTCTTTCAATTAGAAACCAAAGGTGACGACAGAGGTGACGAAGGTTTATTCAGAACGTTTTCTGAAAACTTTCCGATTACAGACACAAGAAATCAATTCGTTTTAGAGTTTATCGACTATTTTGTCGATCCTCCTCGTTACTCTATTGCAGAGTGTATTGATAGAGGTCTAACGTATAGTGTCCCTCTTAAATCGAGGATGAAATTGTATTGTACAGATCCAGAACACGAAGACTTCGAAACAATAGTTCAAGATGTATATTTAGGGACTATCCCTTATATGACACCTAGTGGAACTTTTGTTATCAATGGAGCAGAACGTGTTGTTGTATCTCAATTACATAGATCTCCGGGTGTATTTTTCGGACAATCATTTCACGCTAATGGTACTAAATTATACTCTGCGCGTGTAATTCCATTTAAAGGATCTTGGATTGAATTTGCTACTGACATTAACAGTGTTATGTACGCATATATCGATCGTAAAAAGAAGTTGCCTTTAACAACTCTTCTTCGTGCAATAGGATACGAGAGAGATAAAGATATTCTTGAAATTTTTGATCTTGCAGAGGAGATTAAAGTTTCAAAATCAGGACTTAAAAAAGTTCTTGGACGTACTCTTGCTGCAAGAGTACTTAATAGCTGGCACGAGGATTTCGTTGATGAAGATACAGGAGAAGTTGTATCTATAGAGCGTAACGAGATTATTATTGATCGTGACACTGTTATAGAAAAAGAGCACATTGAAGAGATCTTAGACTCAGGTGTTAAAACTATCCTTATTCACAAGGAAGGTCTTACAGCTGATTATGCTATTATCTACAATACTCTACAAAAAGATCCAACAAATTCTGAAAAAGAGGCTGTTGAACATATTTATAGACAATTACGTAACGCTGAACCACCAGATGAAGAAACTGCTCGTGGAATTATCGATAAACTATTCTTTAGTGAGACTAGATATAGTTTAGGTGAAGTTGGTCGTTATCGTATAAATAAAAAGTTAAATCTTGATTTATCTCTAGATGAGCAAGTTTTAACTAAACTAGATATTATCACAATAATTAAGTATTTGATTGAACTTATCAATTCAAAAGCTGAGATTGATGATATTGATCACTTAAGTAACAGGCGTGTACGTACAGTAGGAGAGCAAATGTCAAATCAGTTTGGTGTTGGTTTATCTCGTATGGCTCGTACTATCCGTGAGAGAATGAACGTTAGAGATAACGAAGTGTTTACTCCTATTGACTTGATTAATGCGAAGACACTTTCATCTGTAATTAATTCTTTCTTTGGTACAAACCAGCTTTCTCAGTTTATGGATCAAACAAATCCATTAGCAGAGATTACTCACAAGCGTAGATTGTCTGCCCTAGGGCCAGGTGGTCTGTCTCGTGAAAGAGCAGGTTTTGAGGTTCGTGATGTTCACTACACCCACTACGGTCGTCTTTGTCCTATCGAAACACCAGAGGGTCCAAATATAGGACTTATCTCTTCACTTGCTGTTTACGCTAAAGTAAACCGTATGGGATTCATCGAGACTCCATATAGAAAAGTTGATGATGGTAAGGTTGATTTCGAAGCAGGTGCTACATATTTAAGTGCTGAAGAAGAAGAAGAGAAAGTAATTGCTCAAGCAAATGCTGTTATTGATGAGAATGGTTCTTTCATAAGTGATAGAATTAAAGCTCGTGAAGAAGGAGATTTTCCAGTTGTAAACCCTTCTCAGTTAAATTATATGGATGTTGCTCCTAATCAGATTGCATCTATATCAGCTTCATTGATTCCTTTCTTGGAACATGATGATGCCAACCGTGCTTTGATGGGATCTAACATGATGCGTCAGGCAGTTCCTTTATTGAGAACTGAAGCACCAATTGTTGGTACAGGTTTAGAAGGACGTGTTGCGAAAGATTCACGTATTCTTGTAAATTCTGAAGGAAATGGAATTGTTGAAAAAGTAGATTCTCGTGAGATAACTGTAAGATACGACAGAACAGATGATGAAAGATTAATAAGTTTTGATTCTGATTATGTTACCTACCCACTTATCAAGTTCCGTAGAACTAACCAAGGTACTAATATTAATCTTAAGCCTATTGTTGTTAAAGGACAACGTGTAGAAGAAGGAGAAGTGCTTTGTGAAGGTTATGCTACTGAACAAGGAGAATTGGCATTAGGACGTAACCTTAAGGTTGCCTTCATGCCTTGGAAAGGATATAACTTTGAGGATGCGATTGTAATTTCTGAGCGCGTAGTACGTGAAGATATATTTACATCTATCCATATCGATGAGTTTAGTTTGGAAGTTAGAGATACTAAATTAGGAGTTGAAGAACTTACTAATGATATTCCTAACGTAAGTGAGGAAGCTACAAAAGATCTTGATGAGAATGGAATTATCCGTGTTGGTGCAGAAGTTGGGCCTGGCGATATTCTTATAGGAAAGATTACTCCAAAAGGAGAATCTGATCCTTCTCCAGAAGAGAAACTTTTACGTGCTATATTCGGTGATAAAGCTGGTGATGTTAAAGATGCATCACTAAAAGCTTCACCTTCATTACACGGTGTAGTTCTTGATAAGAAATTATTCTCGCGTAGTGTTAAGGATAAGAAAACTCGTTCTCAAGATAAAGAGGAAATCGAGAAACTTGAAATGGAGTTTGAAACTAGTAATGAATTATTAAGAAGTAAGTTAATAGAAAAACTTCACGCTTTAGTTACTGGAAAAACTTCTCAAGGAGTGATGAATGACCTTAATGAGGTTATCATTCCTAAAGGAACTAAGTTTACACTTAAGTTGCTTAATAGTTTAGACGATTTCCAACATTTAGTAAACGGAAAATGGACAACAGAAGATGAGAAGAATAGACTCATCACTATTTTGATCCATAACTATAAAATAAAAGTACAGGATTTACAAGGTTCATTACGTCGTCAGAAATTTACTATTTCTATCGGAGATGAGCTTCCTGCAGGAATTTTGAAACTTGCTAAGGTTTACGTTGCTAAAAAGCGTAAGTTGAAAGTAGGAGATAAGATGGCTGGTCGTCACGGTAATAAGGGTATTGTTGCTCGTATCGTTCGTGATGAAGATATGCCTTTCTTAGAAGATGGAACTGCAGTAGATATTGTATTGAATCCACTAGGTGTACCGTCTCGTATGAATCTTGGTCAGATTTACGAAACTGTTCTTGGTTGGGCAGGTAAGAATCTTGGTCAGACTTATGCAACACCAATTTTTGATGGAGCTTCTGTTGAGCAAATCAACGAACTTACTGAGAAAGCTGGAGTACCTAAGTATGGTACTGTTCACTTATACGATGGAGGTACTGGAGAGAGATTTGATCAACCTGCTACAGTAGGTGTTGTGTATATGATTAAACTTGGTCACATGATCGATGATAAGATGCACGCACGTTCTATAGGACCATACTCACTTATTACTCAACAGCCACTTGGAGGTAAAGCTCAATTTGGAGGTCAGCGTTTTGGAGAGATGGAAGTTTGGGCACTTGAAGCATTTGGTGCATCAAATATTCTTAGAGAAATACTTACAGTAAAATCTGATGATGTTGTTGGTAGAGCAAAAACTTACGAAGCAATCGTAAAAGGTGAACCAATGCCTGAACCTGGAATTCCAGAATCATTCAATGTATTGTTGCATGAACTAAGAGGACTAGGATTGAATATAACTCTAGGTGAGTAATTAAGAACTTTAGGCTAAGGCCTAAAGTCTCTGTGTTTTTTTGAATAAGTGTTAATCAATTACCATTACAAACATGGCATTGAGAAATAAAGATAATAGAGCCCAAACTAGATTTGGTAAAATCACTATCAGCTTGTCATCTCCAGAAACATTATTGGAGAAGTCAAGAGGAGAAGTATTGAAACCTGAAACAATTAACTATCGTACTCACAAACCTGAGCGTGACGGTTTATTCTGTGAGCGTATTTTCGGTCCTGTAAAGGATTACGAATGTGCTTGTGGTAAATATAAGCGTATTCGTTATAAGGGGATTGTTTGTGATAGATGTGGTGTTGAAGTTACTGAGAAAAAAGTTAGACGTGACCGTGTTGGACACATCAACCTTGTTGTACCAGTTGCTCACATTTGGTATTTCAGATCATTACCAAACAAAATAGGTTACCTTCTTGGATTACCATCTAAGAAACTTGACATGATTATTTACTACGAGAGATACGTGGTAATTCAGCCAGGTGTAGCAGTTAATGCTGAAGGAGAACCTTTACAAAGATTAGATTATCTTACAGAAGAGGAATATTTGGATATAGAGGATGCTCTTCCAGAAGATAACTATTATATGGATGAGGAAAATCCAGATAAATTCATTGCCAAGATGGGAGCAGAAGCTCTTATCGGATTATTGTCAAGAATTGATCTAGATGAATTGTCATTCACCTTACGAGATAAAGCACACAATGAAACTTCTAAGCAACGTAAAGCAGAGGCTCTTAAACGTCTACAAGTTGTTGAGTCGTTACGTGATGCTAACACTCGTATAGAAAACCGTCCAGAGTGGATGATAATGAAAGTTGTTCCGGTGATTCCACCAGAATTACGTCCATTAGTTCCTTTAGATGGTGGTCGTTTTGCGACTTCAGATTTGAACGATTTATACCGCCGTGTTATTATTCGTAACAATCGTCTTAAGAGACTGATTGAAATCAAAGCTCCAGAAGTAATTTTACGTAATGAAAAACGTATGCTTCAAGAGTCTGTAGATTCATTGTTCGATAATACTCGTAAAGCATCAGCTGTAAAAACTGAAGCAAACAGAGCACTTAAATCACTTTCTGATTCGTTGAAAGGTAAGCAAGGGCGTTTCCGTCAGAACTTACTTGGTAAGCGTGTCGATTACTCTGCTCGTTCGGTAATTATCGTTGGACCAGAATTAAAATTATCAGAATGTGGTATTCCTAAGGGAATGGCTGCAGAATTATACAAGCCGTTTATTATTCGTAAGCTTATTGAGCGTGGTATCGTAAAGACCGTGAAATCAGCAAAACGTATTATAGATAAACGTGAGCCTGTAGTTTGGGATATCCTTGAAAATGTATTGAAAGGACACCCAGTACTACTTAACCGTGCTCCAACTCTTCACCGTTTGGGTATTCAAGCTTTCCAACCAAAATTAATTGAAGGAAAAGCTATTCAATTGCATCCACTAGCGTGTACGGCCTTTAATGCCGATTTCGATGGTGACCAGATGGCAGTTCACTTGCCACTAGGACCTGAAGCAATTCTTGAGGCTCAAATGTTGATGTTAGGTTCTCACAATATTCTTAACCCTGCTAATGGTGCTCCAATTACTGTACCATCTCAGGATATGGTACTTGGTCTTTACTACATGACTAAGATTCGTAAAACTACGGATACTTACACTGTAAAAGGAGAAGGCTTAACATTCTATTCAGAAGAAGAAGTAAATATAGCATTCAACGAAGGACGTATTGAATTAAATGCACCTATCAAAGTTAAACTTGATGTTTATGAGGATGGACAAATAGTTAATAGACTAATTGAAACATCTGTAGGTAGAGTTTTATTCAATGAGAAAGTCCCTTTAGAAGCAGGATATATCAACGATGTAATGACTAAGAAAGCATTACGTGATGTGATTATGAAAGTTCTTAAGGTTACTGACGTACCTACTACTGCCGATTTCTTAGATGAGATCAAGAACCTTGGATATGCAAATGCATTTACAGGTGGATTATCATTTAGTTTAGGAGATATCATTATCCCTGAAGAGAAAGAGACAATGGTAAAAGATGCAAATACTCAAGTTGATGGTATTTTAGGTAACTATAATATGGGACTTATTACCAACAACGAGCGTTATAACCAAGTTATTGATGTTTGGACTTCAACTAATGCTGAATTAACAGAATTAGCGATGAAGCGTTTAACTGAAGACAACGATGGATTCAACTCAGTATTTATGATGCTTGATTCTGGGGCCCGTGGTTCTAAGGAGCAAATTCGTCAGCTGTCTGGTATGCGTGGATTGATGGCTAAGCCTCAAAAATCTGGTTCATCAGGACAAGCAATTATTGAGAATCCAATTACAGCTAACTTTAGAGAAGGCCTTTCTATTCTTGAGTATTTTATTTCTACTCACGGTGCACGTAAAGGTCTTGCCGATACAGCCCTAAAAACTGCCGATGCGGGTTACTTAACTCGTCGTTTGGTAGATGTTTCTCAGGATGTTATTGTTCGTCAAGTAGATTGTGGAACACTGAGAGGTGTAGAAGTTACTTCACTTAAGAAAAATGACGAAGTTGTAGAGCTATTATCTGAGCGTATACTTGGACGTGTATCTTTACATGATGTCTTTAATCCTTTGAATGATGAGCTATTAGTAGCTTCAGGTGACGAAATTATTGAAACAATTGCTGATGCTATTGAAGCATCTCCAATAGAAATGGTTGAAGTACGTTCTCCATTAACTTGTGAAGCTAAGAAAGGTATTTGTTCTAAGTGTTACGGACGTAACCTTGCATCAGGTAAGATGGTTCAGAAAGGTGAGGCAGTTGGAGTTGTTGCAGCTCAATCAATTGGAGAGCCAGGTACACAACTTACACTACGTACTTTCCACCAAGGAGGTACAGCGAGTAATGTTACAGATGAATCTACTTTAGTAGCTAAATTTGGAGGACAGGTAGTTGTAGATGAAGTAAGAACAGTTGAAGGAGAAGACTTTGATGGTAATCCTGGAACAGTAATTATTTCTCGTACTGCAGAAATGAAGATTATTGAACCAGCGTCAGGTTTAACATTGATGACATCCAACCTTCCTTATGGTTCAAGTCTATTTGTTAAAAATGGAGAAATTCTTGAAAAAGGGGATAAGATTTGTCAATGGGATCCTTATAATGCTGTAATTATCGCTGAGACTTCAGGAGATATTTTATACGAAAATATTGTGCAAGGTGTTACTTATCAGGTTGAAATTGATGAACAAACTGGTTTCCAAGAAAAAGTAATATCAGAATCTAGAAATAAGAAAGTTATACCAACAATTATTATTGCTGATAAAACTGGAGATGCACTTAAATCATACAACTTGCCAGCTGGAGCACACATTATCCCTGAGGATGGTGAGCATATCCAAACAGGTAAGATACTTGTTAAAATACCTAGAAAATCAGCTAAGGCAGGTGATATTACAGGAGGTTTACCACGTGTAACAGAATTATTTGAAGCGCGTAATCCTTCTAATCCAGCTGTTGTATCTGAAGTAGACGGTATTGTTTCATACGGTAAAATCAAACGAGGTAATCGTGAGATTATTATTGAAACAAAAACTGGAGACATTAAAAAGTATTTGGTAAAACTCTCTAACCAAATTTTGGTTCAAGAGAATGATTATGCCAAAGCAGGTATGTCTCTTTCTGATGGAGCAATCACTCCTATAGATATTCTTAGAATTCAAGGGCCTTCTGCCGTACAACAGTATTTGGTGAATGAAGTTCAGGAAGTATATCGTTTACAAGGTGTAAAAATTAATGATAAGCACTTTGAGGTAGTAGTACGTCAAATGATGCGTAAAGTTAAGATTGTAGACGCTGGAGATACTATTTTCTTAGAAGCACAACTTGCTCATAAAAATGACTTTATTGAAGTGAATGATGAAATTTACGGAAAGAGAGTTGTGACAGAAGCAGGTGATTCAGAAAACTTAAAAGTTGGACAAATCATTACTCCTCGTGAGTTGCGTGAAGAAAATTCTATATTGAGAAGATCTGATAAAACTTTAGTTGAAGTTAGGGATACAGTTCCTGCTACAGCAGAGCCAGTTCTTCAGGGTATTACAAGAGCTTCACTTCAAACTAAATCATTTATCTCTGCTGCATCGTTCCAAGAAACTACTAAGGTACTGAACGAAGCTGCTGTAAACGGTAAAGAAGATAGGTTGATGGGACTTAAAGAAAACGTAATTGTAGGTAAGAAAATACCTGCAGGTACTGGTCTAAGAGAGTACGATAACATTATTGTAGGATCTAAAGATGAGTATGATGCCATGATAATGGCTAAGGGTGGACTTTAATCCATAATAATATATAAAGCACCATCTTTCTAATGAGGATGGTGCTTTTTTTTAATCAAAATTGTTTTACTGATGAATGATCCAAAAAATAAAGAAGGTCAATTAAATATTGAATTAAGTGAGGAAGTTGCTGATGGAACTTATTCTAATCTTGCAATAATTAATCACTCGGTTTCAGAATTTGTTGTTGATTTTATAAACGTGATGCCGGGAGTGCCTAAGGCAAAGGTTAAATCAAGAATTGTTTTAACACCACAGCACGCCAAACGACTTATGAAAGCACTAGCTGACAATGTAACTCGTTTTGAAAAAGCTCACGGAGAGATCAAAGATTACGAACAACCTCCAATTCCAATGAATTTTGGACCTACAGGTCAAGCATAAAATATAAATCCCGGACAAGATATTGTTCGGGATTTTTTATAATCTAACATTTCATTCATCTGATGACTCTAAGTCATCAGATGAATAACTAAGAAGTCAAAAAAAATCCTGCTTATAGCAGGATTTTTTTGTCTTATATATTATTGATTTTAAGCAAAAGTAACCTGCTTAGTCCATCCAAATTTATCTTCTCCAGCTTTTGTTTGTATCTCAACCATTTTAGCTTTCAGTAACTCAGAGTATCTATTTCCCTTCTGTCTCATTTCCATTAATTGGTCTTTGTAACCAATTGCATAGATTGGACTAATAATTGCTGCAGTACCACATCCAAAAGCTTCTTTTAGCTCTCCTTTAGCGCTAGCCTCAATTAGTTCCTTGACTGTAATTGGTCTCACTTCAACTTCAATTCCAGAATCTTTAGCAATTTCAATTATGCTCTTACGAGTAATTCCGTCAAGTATACGTTCTGATGTAGGAGCAGTAACAATTTTATCGCCAATACGGAACATTAAATTCATAACACCTGCTTCTTCAACAAATGAATGAGTAGCATCATCTGTCCAAATAACTTGATCGAAACCTTCTTCTTTAGCAAGACGTGCCGGATAGAATGATCCCGCATAATTACCTCCTGCTTTTGCAAATCCAACACCTCCGTTTGCAGCACGCGAGAATTTGTCAGCAATTTTTAATTTTACGTCATTAGAGAAATACACTCCCACAGGCGATAGTAAAATCATAAATTTATACTCTGAAGAAGTGGAAGCAACAATAGTTTCTTCGCTTGCAAAAATAAATGGACGTATGTATAACGATCTACCATTTCCTTTAGGTACCCATTCAGAATCAATTTCTAATAATTTGTGTAAGCCTTCGTTAAATATTTCAGCAGGTACTGCTTGCATATCTAATCTTTCGGCAGAGATATTTAAACGCTTTTGATTTTCATCTGGACGAAATAACCAAACAAGATCTTTTTCATCCTTGTAAGCTTTCATTCCTTCAAAAACTGTTTGTCCGTAGTGAAAAACTTTTGCACCTGGAGAGATAACTAGAGGTTCGTAAGGAACAATCCTTGCATCTTTCCATTGTCCATCTTTGTAATCTGCAACAAACATATGGTCAGTAAAGTTTGCTCCAAATGATAAATTATCGAAATCTACCTCCGATATTCTTGATTTATTAACTTTAGTAATCTGCATTTTTTTTTCTTTTGGTTAATACAAAAATATATAAAATTAACTGGATTCTAAGCTGTTAGCTTAGGGATGTATTTAGATTTTAATATATCTTAGTATAATGGTGCAAATTAGTTAGAAATTAGTATTTATTATCTTATTTTGTAGTTAATATTTTGGGTTTTGATAGTAAAATCTGAGCTTTTATCATTTTCATAGTTAGGTTGTAACGATGTAATCTCAAGTAAGGGTTAGGTTAAGTAATTAAAATATTTATTAGTCTAAAGTATTAATTTTGTAATCATAATTGTATGAAAAGGAAGGTTATTATAACGGCAGATGGATCAAGTACTATTTCGGTACCTGAGCTAAATGAACATTATCATTCGGTAAATGGAGCCATAGCCGAAGCTAAACACGTTTATATTATTACAGGTTTTAAGGAAGTAGAAAAAGATGAAATAAGTATTCTGGAAATTGGTTTCGGAACAGGATTGAATTCTTTACTAACCTTAATAGAGTCAGAAGAAAAAAGCAAGTCAGTTTTTTATCAAGGTGTAGAAGCCTACCCTGTGAGTACTTCAGAATTATCTGTTTTAAATTATATAGAAGAGTTAAAGGCTGACAATTATTCTGATTCTTACAAATTTATGCATGATTCTGATTGGGAATCAGAAATAAAAATTACAGATAAATTCACTCTGCTGAAACAGAAAAAAAGTTTTACAGAAATTGAGGATATAGATAAGTTTGATTTGATATATTTTGATGCTTTTGGTCCAGATGTACAACCTGAATTGTGGACAGAAGATGTTTTTAGGAAGATGTATAAATCACTAAAGCCTAATGGGATATTAGTTACTTATTCTTCAAAAGGGATTGTTAAACGAGCGTTGCGAAGTGTTGGTTTTAGCATTAAAAGGCTAGACGGGCCAAAAGGTAAGAGGCATATATTAAGAGCGACAAAAATAGTTGAATCTATTTAATATTCATCGGATGACTTCAAGTCATCCGATGAATAAAATTAAATTCTAAGCTTCAGCTAATTTTTTAGCCTTTTTAGCCAATTCTTCCTGAATGTTTTTAGGAACAGCTTCGTAGTCTAAAAATTTATGAGAAAAACTAGCTCTACCTTGTGTAAGTGATCTTAAAGTAGTTGAATAGTCGTACATTTCTGCTAAAGGAATATTTGCAGTAATTAAAGAATAACGATTTTTAGAATCCATTCCTTGTACCATAGCTCTACGAGACTGAAAATCGGTCATTACATCTCCCATTAATTCTTCTGGCACTTTTACCAATAGCTCATGTATAGGTTCTAATATCTTAGGGCTTGCATTGTGGAATGCTTCTTTAAAAGCATGTGCTCCTGCAATTTTAAAAGATATGTCATTAGAATCAACAGGGTGCATTTTGCCGTCATATACCATAACTCTTACGTCCCTAACGTAAGAATCGGTAATAGGACCACGTTCCATTTTTTCCATTATACCTTTCATAATTGCGGGTATATATCGTGTGTCAATTACACCTCCTACAATACAGTTGTAGAAAACTAATTTTCCGCCCCAAGGTAAGTCAACTTCTTCTACTCCACGTAAACTATAACCTTCTGGTTTTGGCATTCCTTCGTAGTAAGGTTCTATTTCTATATAAACTTCACCAAACTGACCAGATCCGCCACTTTGTTTTTTGTGTTTATAATTTGCTTTTGCCGATTTCTGAATTGTTTCTCTGTAAGCAATTTTTGGTTCGAAGTACTCTGCTTCAATTTCAAAAGTATTTTTCAATTTCCAAAGGACAGTGTGTAGGTGTAATTCTCCTTGTCCGTGAACAAGTAATTGCTTTAATTCTTTTGCATATTCGAAAATAAAAGTGGGGTCTTCTGAGTGGATATCTTTAAGTGCATCTACCATTTTTTCCTCGTCAGCTTCGTTTACAGCTTTTATGGCTTTCCTGACAAGAGGTGTTGGGAACTCTAATGGTGAGAATACCATTTTAGAGTCTTTATCTTTTAATGTATGGCAAGTTTGAGTATCTTTTAATTTCACCATTGCGGCAATATCTCCACATTTTACTTCAGTAACTTCATTCCTTTCTTTTCCATCAATAAGGTAAAGTCTGTTTACTGTTTCTGTGGTCTCTGTTTGTGCATTCTCTAAAACTTGTCCAACTTTTAAACTTCCTTCCTCTACTTTAAAGAAATTTACTTTTCCTAAAAATGGTTCTACTAGAGTTTTAAATACAAATAAAGAAGTTTTTTTATTAGGATCATTTGCTACTAATTCTCCATTTATAGTTGGAGAAGTATCAACATCTACAGCTGAAGGAGCTACATTATCTATGAATCCCATCAATCTACCAGATCCCATGTTGTTTTTAGCCGACATCACAAAAGTAGGAAATAGGTCGTGTTTCATCATTCCTATTTTTAGACCTTTTCTCAATTCGTCTTCGTCTAGATTTCCTTTATCGAAATAAAGCTCCATTAAATCCTCGTCATTCTCGGCAGCTTTTTCTACAAGTTCGTTGTGAAGTTCGTTTGCTTTTTCAATCTCTTCGTCGGGTATGGCTAATTTTTCAGGTTTTCCTCCTTCAGGACCAAATTTATACATGGTCATTTTTAGTAGGTCGATTATAGAATCGAAATTTTTACCAGAATTGTAAGGATACTGCATTAATACAGCTTTAGATCCAAATTTATTTTTAATTGATGCCCACGAAGTGTCAAAATCGGCTTGGACATTGTCCATTTGATTAATTGCCATTATTACTGGCTTTTTAAATTGATCTACATATTCCCACAAATTGTCGTTAGAAACTTCGTATCCGTGCTGAGCACTCATTAGCATTACGCAAGTATCGGCAACACGCATTGATGAGACTGTTTCGCCAATAAAGTCGGAAAGACCTGGAGTGTCAATAATATTTATTTTATAGTCGCGCCATTCTGTATGAAGAGAGGTTGCATAAACAGAGTTTCCTCTGTCTTTTTCAATATCGTGGTAATCAGATACAGTGTTTCCTTCTTCAACAGTTCCGCGACGGTTGAGTAATCCGGCCTCGAAGACCATAGTTTCTGCCAGGGTAGTTTTTCCTGTTTTACTACCGCCAATGAGAACGATGTTTTTGATGTTTTTTTCATTAAATTCTTTCATATCAAAAAAAGTTTTGGATTACGGTTTACGAATCCTATAAACAATAAGTAGTCTGAATGCTTGAAAGGTTTATTTGTTCGTGTACCGTAATTAGTTAAATAGTAAGTGAAGAAGTTGGAAAGTAAGTAGAATATAAATGATACATCAGATGAACCGAGCATGACCAAATAATAATCTAAAGATGATAAGGATTGTTTCATGTGAACACCTTCTGACTGAAACATAAAAAAAACATCAGATGAATTTGTTTTCTGATGCATAAAATGTTGTGAAGTGTAAGTATAATTTATCATACTGATAACCAACCATTTTAATTGAATATGAATTAAAGTTAAACAATTTTTGAGAGTTACAGTATGCGAAAATCAATTTTTTTGAAATTGATATAAAAAGAAACAGAACCACTCTAAAAGAATGATTCTGTGTTCTGTTGAATGAAGTTTGGGAAATTCATTCGTTTGGAAATTTTGTAAAGAGAATAATGTAAAGATGAAATGTTAGTTACGTCTTTACAGTGTCAAATAAACGAAGTCAAATTCATTTCCTACATGATAATAATTTTGTTTTGAGCTGATAGTTATCAGTTTGCAATTATCAGTAATCAGTGAAACAGTAATCAGTTAGTAGTTATCAGTGAAACAGTAATCAGTTAGTAGTTATCAGTGAAACAGTAATCAGTGAAATAGTTAGCAGTAATCATGACGATACAGTTAATAGTTAACAGTGAAACAGTTATCAGTTATCAGTTATCAGTGAAGCAGTAAACAATAATACAGTTATTAGTAACAGTTGGTTTATTATAGTCAGTTCTTCGCCCAGATAGTAGCGGCAACCTTTGCTTGTAGTTATTTGAGAGTATTGTGCGGTGGTGGCTTTTGTTTTTTGCAAAAGACCCCACAGTGTAATAACGAACAATAACTACAGGTAAAGTTATAGTGATAGCTGGAAATAGCGTCTAAAATAAATTATTGTAAACGTATGAATATGCGAATAAAATATTGTTGTAATTAGGTAGATTTGATTTCCATAGGACAAAACAATTAATTACTTTTGCGCCTTGTTAAACACAGCTAAATAAATCGTAAGATGTTATTATTTTTCAAAGGACAAGTGGATCAATATTACGTAGTTGATTCGAGCAAAGATTTACAAAACGACGATGTTGAAAAACTAGTTTGGTTATTCGGTGATGCCGAAAAATTGGATGAGCAAGAAATTGCTGGAATTTTTATAGGGCCACGTCGCGAAATGATAACACCTTGGAGTACAAATGCCGTTGAAATTACCCAAAATATGGGAGTTGATGGCATTTTGCGTGTAGAGGAGTTTTTATTAGCAGGAAATGAAAGTGAAGATTTCGACCCTATGTTGCAGGCAATGTATAAAGGATTAAATCAAGAAACATATACAATTGAGCACGATCCCGAGCCAATTATAAATATAAAAAATATACCTGATTACAATAAGACAGAAGGTTTGGCTTTGAATAATGATGAGGTTGGATATTTGGAAAGTCTTGCCAAAAAATTAGGACGTGAGTTAACCGATTCGGAAGTGTTTGGTTTCTCTCAAGTAAATTCTGAACACTGTCGCCACAAAATATTTAACGGAACATTTGTTATTGATGGCGAGGAAATGGATGAATCTCTTTTTAGAATGATTAGAAATACTTCTTCTGAAAATCCTAATAAAATTGTATCTGCTTACAAAGATAATGTGTCGTTTGTAGAAGGCCCGATGATGGAGCAATTTGCACCTCACAGCCACGATAAACCTGATTTTTTTGAAACTAAAGAGATTAAATCGGTAATTTCTTTAAAAGCAGAAACACATAACTTCCCAACAACTGTTGAGCCATTTAACGGTGCGGCAACTGGTGCTGGAGGAGAAATTAGAGATAGACTTGCAGGAGGTAAAGGCTCTTTGCCTTTGGCAGGAACAGCGGTTTACATGACTTCTTATTCTCGTTTATCGAAAGATAGACAGTGGGAGGAAGGAATGGATGAGCGAAAGTGGTTGTACCAAACTCCAATGGATATTTTAATAAAAGCATCTGATGGAGCTTCTGATTTTGGAAACAAATTTGGTCAGCCATTAATTACTGGTTCTCTACTTACTTTTGAGCACGAAGAGAACGATAAAAAATTAGGTTTTGATAAAGTTATTATGCTCGCTGGAGGTATTGGTTTTGCTAAGCACGAAGATGCATTGAAAGGTGATCCCGAAGCTGGTGATAAAATAGTGATTCTTGGTGGCGATAATTACCGTATAGGAATGGGAGGTAGTGCTGTGTCTTCTGTAGATACTGGTCATCACGAAAGTGGGATTGAATTAAATGCTATTCAACGTAGTAATCCTGAGATGCAAAAACGTGCCATGAACGCAATACGTGCCATGGTTGAAGCAGATGTAAATCCAATAGTTTCTATTCACGATCACGGAGCGGGAGGCCACTTAAACTCTCTTTCGGAATTGGTAGAAGAAACTGGTGGTACAATTTATACTGATAAACTTCCTGTTGGAGATCCAACCCTTTCTGATAAAGAAATTGTAGGTAACGAGTCGCAGGAAAGAATGGGATTGGTAATTAAGGACGAGAATATTGAGATGTTACAAAAAGTAGCAGACCGTGAACGTTCGCCAATGTACGAAGTAGGTGTTGCTACGGCAGATCATCAATTCAAATTCGAGAATTCCGAAACAAAAGCATCTCCTATTGATTTACAGATGGAAGATATGTTTGGGAATCCCCCTAAAACAATAATGAACGACGTTGAAAAACAATCTAAATTTGAAACTGTTTCTTATGATAAAGCTAAGCTTCAGGAGTATTTAGAAAATGTACTTCAATTAGAAGCTGTTGCATCTAAAGACTGGTTAACAAATAAAGTTGATCGATCGGTAACAGGTAAAGTAGCTAAGCAACAAACTTGTGGTAGTCTACAATTACCGTTAAACGATGTTGGTGTTATGGCACTTGATTACCGTGGTACAGTTGGTGTTGCTACATCAATTGGTCACTCGCCAGTATCTGCTTTAATTGATCCTATTGCTGGCTCACGTAATTCAATTGCCGAGTCGCTTACAAACTTAGTTTGGGCACCACTTACCGAATCTTTAAAATCGGTGAGTTTAAGTGCAAACTGGATGTGGCCTGCTAAAAACGAGGGTGAAGATGCTAGACTTTACAAAGCTGTAAAAGCTATTTCTGAATTTGCAATTGACCTAGGGATAAATATTCCTACTGGTAAAGATTCTTTGTCTATGACTCAGAAATATGCCGATGAGAAAGTGTTTGCACCAGGAACGGTAATTATTTCGGCAGGAGCAGAGGTAAACGATGTAACTAAAGTTGTAGAGCCTGTACTTAAATTAAAAGAAGGAAATTCGATAATATATATTGATATGGCAAACGATGACTTCAAACTAGGAGGTTCGTCTTTTGCTCAGATTGTAAACAAACTTGGAGATAGTGTTCCTACTATTACTAGTACCGATAAATTTGCAGATGGTTTTAAGGCTATTCAGGAATTAGTACAAGAAGGTAAGATACTTGCAGGACACGATATATCGGCAGGTGGTATGATTACTACTTTGCTAGAAATGTGTTTTGCCGAGCAGAATGTTGCGGCAAATGTAGATTTAACTGCCCTTGGCGAAGAAGATATTGTTAAAGTGCTGTTTGCCGAGAATTCTGGTGTACTTATTCAGGTAGAGAACGGAGAAGATGTTTCTAAGTTTTTATCTGATAAAGGTGTTACAAACCACATTATTGGTATAGCCGAAGAGGGAGAGGATTTACAAGTTATTTTAGGTGATTCTGTCGATGATTTCAACGTTCCTTATTTGAGAGATGTTTGGATGAAAACTTCTTTCCTTTTAGACAGAAGACAATCGGGAGATAAATTGGCAACAGATAGGTTTGCAAATTATGCAGAGCAACCACTTAAATATATTTATCCTGAGAATTTTACAGGTAAATTAGCAGATTTAGGACTTACTGCCGATAGAGATGGTAAGAGCGGAATTAAAGCTGCAATTATTAGAGAGAAAGGAGTGAACGGAGATAGAGAGATGGCTTATGCTATGTACTTGGCAGGTTTAGATGTTAAAGATGTTCACATGACAGACTTAATTTCTGGGCGTGAAAATCTAGAAGATATTAATTTTATAGTATTTGTTGGAGGTTTCTCTAATTCTGATGTACTTGGTTCTGCCAAAGGTTGGGCAGGAGCATTTAAGTTTAACGAGAAAGCTAAACTAGCACTTGATAATTTTTATGAGCGTGAAGATACTTTGAGTTTAGGAGTTTGTAACGGATGTCAGCTTATGGTAGAAATGGGGTTGATTAATCAAAATCACGAAGATAAGCCTAAGATGTTACACAACGAATCTCATAAATTCGAATCAGGATTTATTACAATGAATATTCCACAGAATAATTCTGTAATGTTTAAAACTCTAGAGAATACACAAATGGGAATTTGGGTAGCTCACGGCGAGGGTAAATTCTCTATGCCATACGAGGAAGAAAAATATAACATTGTAGGAAAATATACTTACGAAGATTATCCTGCAAATCCGAATGGTTCTGATTTTGGTGCAGCAGCTATTACCTCCGATGATGGTCGTCACCTAGCTATGATGCCTCACCTAGAAAGAGCAATTTTTCCTTGGAACTGGGCAAAATACGAGGATGGTCGTAACGATGAGGTTACACCTTGGATAGAAGCATTTGTAAACGCACGTAAGTGGGTTGAGAATAAGGTAAAATAATATGTAGAGACGCAATGTATTGCACCTGTACGAGTACTTTTATCTAAGAATAAATTTAATCACCCTCTTACTAATCTTGATAATAGAGATAGTAAGGAGGTGATTTTTTATTAATAAGGTAATAAGTGCCTAATCTCGCCATCCGTTTGTAGTCCTCGTCAATATAGCTTTTCATATTTGTATTGTGGGGTCTTCCTATTGTCAGCCTCCACAATACTATATTCAATAGCTCTTTCTCCTGTGGGCTACCACTATTGTCAAGGGCAAAGCACCGATGCCTTATTGTATGGTATGGAGTGAAACGAAATACTATGCAATATAAGTAGTGTTAAAATTTGAAGCGCTGAAGGGGCGATGCATATATAGGCTCTACATTATTATTATTATTATTATTATTATTTTTGATAAAAAATTTAACCTTTTAATTTTTCTATTGTTGATTTTATTACATCGTCCCAAAGAAATTTTTTGTTGATTTTTTTCACTGATGCTTTTTTCATTTCTAATAATTTTTTATCAGATATATTAATTGCTGATAAAATAGATTTTTTTAATTGATTTTTATTTCCTGCTTCAATCAACCAACCATTAGTTTCATCTACCTGTTCGGCTACTGCTCCTACATTGGTTGCTATAATTGCACAACCACTTGCCATTGCTTCTAATATTACTGTTGGCATGCCTTCGCTCCAACTGGGAGAAATTAACACATCTGAATCCCTTAGTATTTGTTTTATCTTACTTTCGTTTGTTATAGAGCCATGATAATGCACTTTGAGCTTTGAACTTTGGATTTTTAGCCATTTTGCATCTGGAATAGGTCCAATAAAATCTACATGAAAAACTGTGCTGGATTCAGAATTTAGTTCTTTTAATACTTCATTTAATTCTTCTATTCCCTTTCTTCTTTCATACCTACCAACGAAAACAAATTTTATTTCCTGTTTGTCAGAATTAAATATTTCATTAATACTCCTCAACCAAATATCCTCTATTCCTATTCCTTGTTCTATAACTTTGTTTACTCCAATTTTTTTTAGAATACCTGTGAGTTTTCCTCCAAGAGAAATTGCATAATCTGCATTTGTAACATTATATTTCATGGTTTTTCTGAGTAACAAATGTTCTAACTTTACTTTAATGGAAGGTGCTTTCTGAAACATTTCTAATCCATGAAAATTTACATAAATATCGGGTAATTCTATACCTTGTTTTTTTGCAGTAATAAATGCTCTACCTGTAAAACCTTGTGCATATATTGTGTTAATTGGTTTTTGTTGGTTATTATTGGTAGATAGTAACGAAATAGAATAATCTATTTGTTCTGAATAATGAGTTAGATATAACTCAGACAGTTTTTTATTTTCTCTTATATAATGCCCTGGAAAAGAATCTAATTTAGGAAAATGAAAACAATGATGATTTATATATTTTAATTCTTCGTTTGTAAATCCTTCTAAATGCTCTACCAATGGTTTATCATTTGGCACACAGTGGTACAAGTTTACCTCTACTTTATTTTTAGCTAAATATTTTGCTAAGTAGTAAGAATGTTTTTTTGCATCCCACCCATTACGTATGGATAAATGCCATCTGTTAGTAGGGTTATTTTTCTATTGGTCATTTTTAAATCTATAAATTAATCCCACATATATTTTTCGTCATATTCAATTTTGTATTCATTTAAGAACTCACGTACCTCATCTTGATATGCTTTTGTCTTATGATGCTCATACTGATTCTTAATGTAATTCTGTACTGGTAATACACCCGATTCACTAACCGAAAAAACTGCATAACCTCTCTGCCATGTAAAATTTTCTATGCCTTGTGTTTTTAACCATTTTGATGATGATGATTTTACTTTTGATACTAATTCGGCAATTGTAATTGTACGTGGCAACACACATAAAATATGTACATGATCGGGGTTTGCATATATTTCGTGTACATACGACCCTAATTGGGAGAATGTTTTAACCATGTAACTATGCAATTTTGGTCTGACTTCATCATGAATTATTCTTTGTCTGTATTTTGTTGAGAATACAACATGAAGATATACTTTTGATAAACTTTGTGGCATAATTTTTTTTGTTTTTCCTAAAACATAGGATTCTCATCCTATGCCGATATGTGGCGCTCCTTTGGAGCTTTTGTTTTCCTAAAACATGGGTTTCGATGCTCTCATCCCATGCCGATATGTTTCGCTCCTTTGAAGCTTTTATCTAAGGGGCAAAGCCCCGATACTTTATTGC
>JADGDT010000159.1 GCA_016744755.1 Ichthyobacteriaceae bacterium
AGACTTCGGTACAACGAATCGCCCTTAGCCTTCTTTCTGCGTTTGTAAAAGTAATGAATAATAAATTAGAAAGTATTGGGAATTTAACACAGTATCTACTACGAATATGGTTAAAGGGTTATGAGGTTATAAAAATGACAAAGTTTGTGTTCTACTTGTTTTATAATGGGTTAAAAGGTTATATGGTGATAAGGTTATTCGCTTGTATCTTTTAACCCCTTAACCTTTTAACCCACTACCCTTTTTACCCGTGATTGTAGTGGTAGCTTGTAGCTGAGAAAACTAGCTAATGCAAATATGCATTGGCTGACGATAGGAAGCCCCTTGCATATTTTGCAATGAGCAGTTTTTGCAGATACAACTACAAACGGAAAGCACGAATAGGTCTCAAAAATAATATTACTTTTTATTAGAAAATTTATCAAGCAAGAAAATAACCATAAAACCAACTATGGCAAGAACAATAACTAGTAATATCTGAGCATCAGCATCAAAATTCCAAGGCATAATACTTTTTTGAAGAAATGGAACTTCTACTCCGTGTGAATTAACCCTTGTTGATAGTGTTTCTTTCCAAGGCCACACTTTGTTTAGTGATCCTATCATAAAACCAGTAAGTACAGCTAGGGTTGTGTTGTGGTAATTCTTAAACATCCATGCCAACACTCTCGAAAATGAAAGCAATCCTAAAACAGCACCAACTGCAAAAACTGCTAGCATACTTCCCGATTGTATCAACAGCTCGGTATTAGCAGTAGTTATTCCTTCGCTAAGTTTACTGATTGCACCAATTATTGTTGGATAAGACCCCATCAGCAAAAGAATAAATGCACCTGAAATACCTGGTAATATCATTGCAATAATTGCTATAAACCCAGAGAAAAATACGTAAACAGTACTTTCAGGACTAGAAGCTGGCTCAGCAATAGTTATATAGTAAGAAACTACTGCACCCAATACAATTGCAACTATTACTCTTGTATTCCAGATAGTAACCTGTTTACCAATAAAAAGTATAGAGGCAATTATCAAACCAAAGAAAAATGCCCAAAGCAGTACGGGCTCATTTTCTAAAAGATAAATTATCATTTTAGATAAAGAAACTATACTTATTGCAATACCTATTGCAAGAGATAAGAGAAAATTACCGTTAATGTGTTTCCAAAAATCTTTAATCTTAAATCTAAACAGCAACTTAAAAGCCTCGGCATTTATTGAATTTAAAGAGTTAACAAACTCCTCGTAAATTCCAGAAATAAAAGCAATTGTTCCGCCAGATACTCCAGGCACAACATCTGCCATTCCCATAGCAATTCCTTTTAGTGTAATAATTAGGTATTGTAATATATTTCTCTGCATGATTTTACTTTTATTTAATTGCAAAAATATAATTTATTAATTCTGTGGCAATTTATTTTAACTATTAATGATTTTGCTCAATTACACTATCACTCATCATTAAAATAATGTTTAGATACTACAATTATATAACCAATTGAATAATTAACTAAAATCTAACAATTCAAATCAATTTGCTTACAGCTATTTTGCTATTTTTGATGTCGCTTTAAAAAACTAAACACACATATGAACCTATATATTAACGACGAGACATCTCGTTTGAAAAAAGTTATTTTAGGAATAGGTAAAAGCTTTGGTGGAACGCCGAAACTTGAAGAGACCTACGATCCTAAATCTAGAGAAAACATTCGTAATGGGTCTTTTCCTCAAGAAAATGACATTATAAACGAAATGGAAGCTTTTGCTAAAATTTTAGAGAAACATGGGGTTGAGGTTTTCAGACCTGATGTAATTGAAAACTACAATCAGGTTTTTGCTAGAGATATTTCTTTTGTAATAGATGATAAATTCATAAAAACGAATATGATAGAGGATAGAGCTAGAGAAATTGACGCCATCCACAATGTAATTGACCAACTCAAGCCAGAGCAAATATTAATACCTCCAAAAGATGCTAAAATTGAAGGTGGCGATGTTATGCCTTGGAAAGAATTTTTGATAGTTGGATATTCCAAGGAACCTGATTTCAGTAAATACACTGTCTCTAGAACTAACGAAGATGGTGTTGAATTTTTAAGAAAATCATTTCCTCATAAAAAAATTAGAGCTTTCGAGTTGAATAAATCTGACGATGAGCCTAGAGATAACGCTCTACACTTAGATTGTTGTTTTCAGCCTGTAAACAATCACAAAGCTATACTTTACAAAGGTGGATTTAAAAATATTGAAGACTACGAAAGAATAGTTAACTATTTTGGTGAAGAAAATATTTTCGAAATTACTCGCGACGAAATGTATCAGATGAATTCAAATGTATTCTCTATTAATCGTGATGTAGTAGTTTCAGAAAAAAACTTTACAAGACTAAATAATCACATGCGTGATGTATGGGGAATGACAGTAGAAGAAGTTCCTTATGCCGAAATTTCTAAGATGGAAGGTTTATTGAGATGTTCAACTATGCCTTTAGAAAGAGAGGTGTCCACAGATTACACAGATTAACACAGATTAAAAATTATTTGATATTTCTGTTTGGTAGTGGCAACAATAAACACAAATATCAAATACTAAACCAACAATAATGAAACAATACACAGACACTTTAATGATGGTACAGCCTGTAAATTTCAGGTACAATGCCGAAACTGCTTGCAACAATTATTATCAGAAAGTAATTGAAGGATTAACCGACGATAAAGCTCAAAAACAAGCATTAGAAGAGTTTAATTATTTCGTTTCTAAACTTAGAGATAACGGAGTGAATGTAGTGGTTGTAGAAGACACAAAGAGTCCTGATACTCCAGATTCTATTTTTCCTAACAACTGGATTTCTTTTCACTCATCGGGCGATGTTGGTATATATCCTATGTTTGCCAAAAACCGTAGATTAGAACGTAGAGAAGATATTCTAGAGGCTCTAGAGGAAAATGGTTTTACAATTAATAATGTTGTTGATTATTCTGAAGCTGAAAATGACAACTTATTTTTGGAAGGTACAGGTAGTATGATTCTGGATAGAGTAAATGAAAAAGTTTATGCTTCGCTATCTGAACGTACCGATGAGGATTTGCTTATTGAATTCTGTGATGACTTTGAATACACTCCTGTAATTTTTACATCCTACCAAACCGTAAACGGAACTCGCGAACCAATTTATCATACAAATGTAATGATGTCTATTGCCGACGACTATGCAGTGGTTTGCTTAGATTCTATCGACGATAAAAAAGAGAAAAAGGCTTTTGCAAAATCTCTTAAAGAAGATGGGAAAGAAATTATTCCAATTTCAGAAGATCAAGTGAACAGATTTGCAGGTAACATGCTACAGGTAGGTTCTACTGATGGTAAGAAGTTTTTAGTAATGTCAGATTCAGCATTTGAAAGTCTTCACCCCGAACAAATAAAAGCTATAGAAAAATATAATCCAATTATCCACAGCTCGCTAGATACAATTGAAGCCTGTGGTGGTGGAAGTGCTAGATGCATGATGGCAGAGGTGTTTTTGCCAAAAGAAATGAAGATTGTTTAGAGTAGGATAACTTTATATTTTCAAACCAATTTCAATAATGAAATTTATAAACCGTTAATCAAATACACTAATTAGTTAATAGAAAAAGCCAGATTGTTAATTACATTATAAATTGGATAAATGTTGTGGTAGTTTTGATGTTGAATCAAACAATAAATACTTCATTATGAAAAAAATATTAGAATTATTACTCCATTTATCATTTTGGGTCACAGTTATCGTGTTTCATGCATTTATATACAATATAACTGGTAGAAATGGAGCTAGATCTCCATGGACTGATGAGTTTTTATATCATGTGATTTTCAGATTTTTACCAGGATATTTATTAACCTTTTATGGAACTTACTTCTTCATAATTCCAAGATACTTAAAAACGGAAAAATACATTAAGCTATTTGTAGCTCTCATTTTATGGTTATTATTTACATCAATAATCTTTGATGTATCTATAATGATAGGCAAAAGTTTTTCTGTCTCAAACCTATTACGATTAAAAGATATAATTTTAGGGTTTATAATATTCGCAGTACCAATGTCAATACTCTCTTTCTTAATTTGGGGTATAGTAAATTGGTTCGACGAACATCAAAAAGCAAAAGAGCTAAAATTAAAAACTCAACAAATAGAATTGGACCTTATCAGATCAAAAACAAATCCACATTTTCTATTCAATTCATTAAACAACATTGATAGTTTAATAATGTCTGACTCTACAAAAGCATCAGAATACCTAAATAAGCTTTCAGATATTTTACGATATAGCCTCTACATGGAAGATGATGAAAAAGTGAGTTTAGAAGATGAAATAAAAATAATCACTAATTTTATTGACTTACAGAAACTACGAACTTTAAATAAGGAATTTGTCACTTTAAAGATAGATAATAACGTAAACATAAAGCAAACAATATATCCATTAATCTTTATGCCCTTTATTGAAAATGCCTTTAAACATTCGTCAGATAAAAGAGCTAAAAATGCAATCTATATTAATCTAAAAAATGAAGATAATTTTTTACTTTTCAAATGTGAAAATATTACCACTAAAGAAAAAGTTGAACCCAATAAAATAAAAGGAATAGGAATTACTTTAATCAAACAACGACTGAATATACTATACCCCAATAACACATTAATAATTAATGAAACTGGACATAAATTTATCATTAATTTAAGAATTGAGATATGATTAATTGCATTATTGTTGAAGATGAACCATTAGCTGTTGATAAATTATCTTCATTCATAAAATCAGTTCAAAACCTAAATATTATTGGTGTTTTTGAATCAGGCTTAGAAGCAATAAATTTTATTCAGTCCAATAAAGTTGATTTAATATTTTTAGACATACACTTGGATGATGTAAACAGTTTGGAGTTAATTGAAAACTTAAAGAATATCCCAGATATAATAATTACTACTGCTTATGACAAATATGCCATCAAAGGTTTTGATTTAAATGTTGTTGATTATTTATTGAAGCCATTCTCTCTAGAGCGTTTTATATCAGCAATAGGAAAGTTGAACAACGCTGGCTCAACTACAAGTAACACAGTAGATTATATCTTTTTAAAAACTGAATTTAGACTAGAAAAAGTTTTCCTAGATGACATTTTATATATTGAAGGTATGAGAAGTTATAGACGAGTTATAACAAAAGATAAAAAAATAATGACTCTAGAAAGTTTTATCCAACTTGAAAAGACACTACCTCATAAATCATTTATGAGAGTTCACAACTCGTATATAGTTGCACTGAGTAAGATTGATACTATAGAAAGAAATAGAATTTTCATAAAAGATATTATTATTCCCGTTTCAGAAAAGTATAAGAAAGCATTTTTTGACACCATAAAATAAAACCATTAAGAAATTAAGAATCATTAAGTATTACCTACTTAACTTCTTAATGGTGATACATTTTCAACAACTCACTCTTAATAATTATTTCTCAACACTAATAGCATTAGATTATTCAGGAAGAATTAAATTTAAAATAACTCCTACCAACAAAAAATCACAGTCTTAACTTCTAGTTATCTATTTATCTAAATGCTCATTTTATTAAAACTCAAACTCATCAATTTCATCGAAAGTATCAGGATTAATCACCTTCATTTCTATCTCATCACCCTCAATTTTAAAAATAACTATTGCATTTTGAGTTGAAAAATTTGAGACTTTATTTGTCCAAGGCATTTGTACTTGAGCGTAGTAAGGAGCTCCTGCTGCACCATTATTTATCTGATGAATTGTTCTAGAAAGTTTAATCTTTTTACCTTTCCAACCTTCTGGGTAAATGTTTGTATCAGGTCCTATTTCC
>JADGDT010000160.1:0-1500 GCA_016744755.1 Ichthyobacteriaceae bacterium
TAATACAACCTTCGGTTAGTTTTCCTGTATATTGATGGCTTCTATTTACAATATCAACCCAAATACTACCGTCTATTTTTTTAATGAGTCAATGAGTTAATTATAAACATTTAGTTCTATTTTTCAAACCTCCTACCCTTCCATTCGAAAGTAAAGAATTGGGATATAATTGTAATTCCTATTACATAAAATGGATAAATCATTGCAACTATAGGGTAGTAGATTAGCTTTTTACTATCCCTTAAAAAATTGCTAGTGATTTTTATCATCCAAAAGTTAATGATCAATTTAAGGGCAATAATTGGAATTACATTTCTAAGAGAGATTCCCAAAATAGCTAAAATTAATAGAGCTAAAAAAGATAAGTTTCCTGTACCTACAAATATACCTGTGAACTTAATCATAAAAGAACCATATTGTGTAGATTTTGCAGACCATCTAATACGCTGATTAATTAATGGTTTTAGACCAACCATTGCTGTTGTGAATACAATAGCTCCATTTGCTTTAAGATAACGAATTTTATCAGGATACCTTAGCTTAAACTTCTCCATTAGAAACATGTCATCACCAGAAGAAATACTAATATTGCCTTTGTACCCAGAAACTTCATTAAAAGATTCTTTGCTAAAAAGTAAATTTGCTCCATTACACATTACAGGGTTGCCAATTCCAAAACTACCGATTGTAGAACCCATAAGACCCGCTAAGTCCAATTTCTGAAAAGCATCCAAGAAACCTGAACTGTGTGAATAGTAACTCACTGGCCCTGCTAGCATTTTAACTTCCTTTTCTTCTATTTTCTGATCGTAAAGCTTTAACCATAATGGTTGTACTGTACAATCAGCATCAGTTGTAATTATCCAAGGGTGATTTGCGTTTTCTATACCCAGTGTTAAAGCTGCCTTTTTTCCTAGAATATCTTTGTCCTGAGAAAGTAATGTGTAATTGAAATTGATGAATTTTAATACCTTGTTAGCTATTTCTAGCGAGTGATCTTCTGAATTATCATTTATAAAAATTACTTCAAATTTATTTAAAGGGTATTCAATTCTGTTGAGGCTCTCAATTAGTATCTCTAGATTTTCCTCTTCGTTTCTAAAAGGAACCATTATAGAAAAACTATTTACTGGAGCTTCTGTTTTGTATGTTTCTTCTGACATCTTGTAAAATCCAGCAATAAGTAGCAGTATCATCAAAGAATACAGGAAAACTATTGTTGAGATTATGAATATAAAAATTTCCATACTTTTAAATTAGTCTGATTCTTTCTTAAATAAATGATAAACGCCAAAAAGCGTAGGTATAACAAAATTAAAAATCCATGTTGATAAAACAACAGCTATTATAGAAATTTCATCTACAGCAACAAAAGAGAATAAGACTATTGAAACAGAACCTTTAACAAGTAAATCTGAAATAAATACTGTAGGAATAGCAGAAATTATCAGGTAATATAACGCAATAATAGGGAAGAGAGCTAAAACATTGTCAATATTA
>JADGDT010000160.1:1600-5864 GCA_016744755.1 Ichthyobacteriaceae bacterium
GATAAAACTATTCTGGAGCTTTCTCTGTAACTAATTTTCTTAATTTCTTCTGATAAAATTTGCCATTTTAATATTTCTGCCATCCAATTAAAGAGAGATAGAAGCAAAATTGGAAATAGAAGAATAAAGCTTAAACTTTCAATTTCATTAAATTTGATTTTTATTTTATCCCATGGTTGCATTGATATCTTTTCATAAATAAAATAGAATGCAATTAGTGCAATGGCTATCTTCGCAAATAGAAAAAAATAGTACTTTGCTTTTTCGTTTAATATCATTTAATAAAGGCTAACAATTTGACTGAGAAAATAATTTTAGGAATAGACCCAGGAACAAATATTATGGGGTTTGGTTTAATTAGTGTTAAAGGTAAAAAAATAGTGCTATTAAGCTACGATGAATTAATAATGACTAAACTTGATAATCATAACCTAAAACTCAAGAAGATTTTTGAGCACACTCTAGAGATTATTGATAAATTTAATCCTGATGAAATTGCGATTGAAGCTCCATTTTTTGGCAAGAATGTACAGTCTATGTTGAAACTAGGAAGAGCTCAAGGTGTAGCCATGGCAGCAGGGCTTTACAGAGATATTCCAATTACAGAGTACTTGCCAAAAAAAATAAAAATGGCAATTACTGGAAATGGTAATGCTTCTAAAGAACAAGTTGCGGCTATGTTAAAGCAACTTCTAAACATTAAAGAAATGCCTAAACATCTAGATGCCACTGATGGTCTAGCCGCTGCGGTTTGTCATTATTTCAACGGAGGAAAATCTACCTCAGAAAAATCGTATTCTGGATGGGGAGCTTTTGTAAAAGGAAATAAAGACAGAGTAAAGTAATCTTCTATCCCATTCAATATATAGTTTCAAGCACTCCTATATAGCTTATTTATCTACGAAATCCTTGCCAAAAGGAGTAAGTGCAAGTCCTGCTAATTTAAAATGTTGCATTGCCCATGGTATTCCAATAATTGTAATTCCAAAAAGTAACCCGAGAACGATATGAGATAAACTTATCCAGATACCTCCTGTTAGTATCCAAATAACATTCATCAATACTGATAGACATCCCGAATTTCCTTCCTTTTCAATTATTTTTTTATTGAAAGGCCACAAAGCTAAACCTGCTAATTTCAAAGTTTGTATCCCAAATGGAATACCAACTATTGTGACTATAAGTACTAAGCTAGCCACTAAATATTCTAGAGCTATAAAGATTCCTCCAAATAACAACCAAATTAAATTTCCTAATGTACGCATGTAATTTTTTTATAAATTTTCAGTTCTACCACCGTCTACGGGTATATTTATTCCATTTATGAAAGCTGCTGCAGGTGAGGCTAAAAATGCAACTGCATTAGCGACTTCCTGTGGCGAAGCAAATCTTTTCATAGGGATATTCTCTTTCATAATCTGCTCTATTTCCTCCATTGACTTACCTGTCTTTTTCGATTTCATTCTGATGATATCTTCATGACGGGCTGTGAGAGTGGAACCAGGTAAAACATTATTTACTGTAATATTATATTTTCCCATTTCGTTTGCTAGAGACTTAGACCAATTTCCTACAGCTCCACGTATAGTGTTTGAAACACCTAATCCCTTAAGTGGTGCTTTTACCGATGTAGAAATTATATTTATTATTCGTCCCCACCCACTTTCTTTCATATGAGGAATAAATGTTTGAGACAAAAATTGATTGTTGATAACATGATTGTAGAATGCCTCTTCAAACTCTCCTAATTCAGCTTTGTAAGTTGCTCCTGCTTTTGGACCTCCCATGTTATTTACTAGAATATCAACTTTATTTCCTTGAGCAATGTATTTTTCAATTTCTAATTTTAACTCTCCTTTTATAGAATAATCTATTATTAGTTTCTTATGAGCCTGACCTTGAGTTATATCTAATTTATCGAAGGTTATATCTAGTAGATCTTTGTTCCTCCCTACAATAGTTATGTTTGCCCCTAATACCGAAAGTTCTATTGCAGATGCACTTCCTATTCCTTGTGAACTACCACTCACAAAAGCGTTTTTATTTTTTAAATTTAGATTCATCTTTAGGTTAGTTTATATCTAATAATAATTTTTATCGAAAGTAATGAATAATACAGTTACTACAAATACGATTTAGACAGTTTATAGAAAGTTGCAATAGTGTTGCATTATGGGACTTTGTAAATTTGCTGAAAATATTATTAGATATGGCACACAATCATTCTCACGAAGGACATAATCACGGACACCACCATCATCACAATGCTAATGATTTAAAAGGATGGAAAATAGGAGTTTCAATTCTTTTGAATATGCTTATAACTGTTGGTCAGGTTATAGGAGCATCAATATCTGGCAGTATTGCCTTGATGACAGATGCTCTTCACAATTTCAGCGATGTTATCTCACTTATTATCAGTTACATTGCAAATAGGTTAACTCTAAAAGAAGCCACTACCAGTAAAACTTACGGATATAAAAGAGCAGAAATACTTGCTGCATTTGTCAATTCGGCAACACTTATTGGAGTTGCAATATTCTTAATAGTAGAAGCAATTGAGAGGTTTTCATCACCCATATCTATTCAAGCAGATATTGTTATTTGGTTTGCTATAGGAAGTATAATTATCAATTTTTTGAGTGTAGTTTTACTTCACAACGACTCTAAAGACAATATGAATATTCGCTCGGCATACTTACATTTACTTACTGATGTTATGACATCTATTGCAGTTATGTTTGGTGGATTAGCAATGAAATACTACAACGTTTTTTGGATAGATGGATTGTTAACTTTGTTGATTGCAATATACTTAATCTACTCTAGTTTCTCAATATTAAAAGAATCTACAAAAGTGCTAATGCAATTTACTCCAGATGGAATTAATTTAGAAGATATAAGTATTGAAGTTTGTAGAATAGAAGGAATTAATAATATTCATCATCTACATGTTTGGCAATTAAACGACAATAAATACATGCTCGAAGCTCATCTAGAAATGGAAAATGACATTAAACTTTCTGAGTTTCAGGATAAACTAAATATTGTTGAAGAAGTAATTAGCAAGTTTGGAATAGACCACACCAATATACAGCCAGAGCTTAATAAATGTGATAGTGGTGTTGGATTGATTGTTGGGAGTTAAGATTAAATATATACAGATGCACTAAGGCTATTAAAACTCTAAAGTTAACTGTACCCCTTCTTTAGGAATCTCTACTTTCTGATTGTTGAGGTTTGAAATTGTAATTCCAATTAACCGCAGTGGAAGTTTAAATTCTTCGAGGTTGAATAGCTCCAAAACTATTGGTAAAAACTCAGATCTTTCTGATATAAATTTATTGATGGTTCTAGAACGTGTGTGAACTTCAAAATTCCGGTATTTATATTTTAGAGTTACTGTTTTTCCTTTAAGTTTAGATTTTAACATCCTTCTTTCAATCTCATCAGCAATTTTGGAAAGTTTAGATTTTAGCTCACTAGCATCGGAAATATCTCCACTAAAAGTACGTTCGGCACCAACTGATTTTCGCAAACGGTTTGGACGTACAGGATTGTTGTTTTCGGCTCTAACAATGTGGAAGAAGTGCTTACCTGTTTTACCAAACCATCTTACTAAATCTTCTAGTGATTTACTTTTTAAATCAACACCATTAAATATTCCCTTAGCTTTCATTTTCTGAGCAGTAACTTTGCCTACACCAAAGAATCTATCTATTTCTAAGTTTTCTAAAAAAGGAATTACCTCGTTGGGGGAGATTAGTTTTTGTCCGTTTGGTTTGTTGATATCTGATGCTACTTTGGCTATGAATTTATTAACTGAAATACCTGCAGAAGCTGTTAGTCCAACCTCTTTTTTTATTCGCTCTCTTATTTCTTCGGCAATGAGTGTTGCCGATTTTAATTGTTTTTTATTCTCGGTAACATCTAAGAAGGCTTCGTCTAGAGAAAGAGGTTCTACTAAATCTGTATAATCGTAAAATATACTTCTAATTTGCTTTGATATTTCTTGATATCTATCGTGTCGGGAACGAACAAAAATAATTTCAGGACAAAGTTTTAACGCCATCCTACCCGACATTGCCGAGCGAACACCAAACTTACGTGCTTCATAACTAGCAGCTGCAACAACTCCACGCTCACTACCTCCTCCAACTACGATAGGTTTACCTATGAGTTCAGGATTGTCCATCTGCTCAACAGATGCGAAGAAGGCATCCATATCTATGTGAATTATTTTCCTTTGGTTGTCCACTGATTA
>JADGDT010000161.1 GCA_016744755.1 Ichthyobacteriaceae bacterium
CAACAAAATTTTAGAATTACCTATTAGCTTTTTTTCCGAGAAAAGGAAAGGAGATGTAATTGCTAGAATGACTTCTGATGTTACCGAGATACAATGGACTTTCTTGTCGTCAATAGAGATGATTGTACGTGAGCCAATGATGATAATAACATCATTAGCAGCAATGATTTACATGAGTCCAGAACTTACTTTATTTGTATTTATTTTGTTGCCTATATCTGGAGGTATTATATCTATGGTAGGTAATACTTTGAAAAAAGTTTCATCTTCGGCACAAAAAACAAATGCACATATTTTATCTCTAATAGAAGAGCATATTTCAGGATTAAGAGTAATAAAAGCTTTTACTGCAGAAGATCAAATTAAGCAAAATTTTAAAAACTCGGCAGACGATTATTTCTATTTAACTGTTAAAGTAAATCACCGCAAAGACTTAGCATCACCTATGAGTGAGTTTATGGGATCTATAGTTATCTTTACTATTGTTTGGTATGGTGGTTCTTTAGTTTTAGGGGGGGGAGATGATGTACTTAAACCGCAAGAGTTTATTGCATACATAGGCTTATTCTATAATATTCTGAACCCGGCTAAGGCTCTTACAACAGCATTTTATAATATCAAAAAAGGTGATGCATCAGCAGAAAGAATATTTGAAATATTAGATGCCGACAATCCTATTAAAGATTCTGAAAATGCTATAGAAATTAGTGAGTTCAAAAGTAATTTAGAATTAAAGAATATAAAGTTTAAATATGAAGATAAGTTTGTTGTAGATGATATAAGCTTATCAATACCTAAAGGTAAAATGGTTGCATTAGTTGGTCAATCAGGAAGTGGGAAAACCACCATTGCCAATTTAATACCACGTTTTTACGATATAAATGAAGGCTTGATTTCCATAGATGGGCATGATATAAAAAGTGTAACTAAAAAATCATTGAGATCATTAATGGGAATTGTTACTCAAGAATCTGTTTTGTTTAACGATACTGTTATGGGTAACCTAATGCTAGGTGTAGAAAATAAAACAGAGGAAGATGTTATTGCTGCTTCCAAAATAGCAAATGCACATGAGTTTATTGAAAAACTACCAAATGGATATCACACTAATATTGGAGATAGTGGGAATAAGCTTTCAGGAGGTCAGAAGCAGAGGCTATCAATTGCTCGTGCAGTTTTAAACGATCCTGAAATATTAATACTAGATGAGGCAACATCAGCTCTTGATACCGAAAGCGAAAGATTAGTACAAGAAGCATTAGAACAATTAATGAAAAATAGAACTTCTGTAGTTATAGCACATAGACTTTCTACAATACAGAATGCAGATATAATTGTTGTAATGAAAGAAGGTAAAATTGTGGAAGTAGGAGAACACGAAGAGCTTATGCTTAAAGGAGGAGCATACAATAAGCTTATAAAGTTGCAATCATTTGAATAGAATTTTCAAAATGATCATAAAAAACAACGATGTAAATTATATTTAACTTACATCGTTGTTTTTATATTGTTACTTCATATCTCTCCTCAATAACCAGAGCTTAACATACCTCATAAGTACAGCATATCCTTGTAGGGCAGAAATTGTGAAACCTGGAACTCCATCTAGAAAACCAAGTTTGATTATGTAGTGTATGAGAAAGCGAAATGTTGGTTTTAGAATTAGGTGATGTATGGATACTCTACCAACTTTGTCGTTGTAATCTTCAGCTTGCCATTGAGCATACCTATTTAACTTAATAATGTAGTTGTCCATAGTAGTGTAGGTATTATGATCCATTTTATTCTTAAGAAAACCGATGTCTATACTTTCTGTAATTATTTCTTCATGTACTTGCTTATCGTTATATCTACATTTTTTATTGAATAATCTTACAACTTTATCATTTTGCCATCCGCTAAATTTTATTCGTCTACCCATAAAAAAGTTGCTTCTATGTATCCAGTAAGCATCTTTTGTAAAACCTGAATTATACAGCTTAACAATTTCATTTTTCAATTCTGAAGTAATCCATTCATCTGCATCAACCAATAAAATCCAATCGTATTTGGCTTGTGGTATTATCCAATTTTTTTGAGCAGATGGATTTATGTATTCGTGCTGTACAACTTTAGCATCATATTTTTTAGCTATTTCCAGAGTTTTATCGGTGCTGAAAGAGTCAACAACAATAATCTCATCTGCAAAACTAACTGATTGTAGAGCTTTCTCTAGTCTCTTCTCTTCGTTGAAAGTTGGGATGATAGCAGTAATGTTAATCTTACTTCTTGCAGACAAATTTATATCCTTAAAAATTCCATTTTGACATTGAATTTTTTTGTCAAGGACAGTACTTTCAAGTATTTGATCATTTATATTAAAACGACTTCTATCATTTTCTTTGTGATGAATGTGATATTGTATTCCAGATAGTTTAATTCTTTCTTTTGTTAAGCCGTTATTAACAAGTCTTACCGCTAGTTCAGAATCTTCTCTTCCCCATCCAATCATCTCTTCATTATAGCCATTTACATCAATAAGGTCACTTCTATACGAGCTCATATTACATGAGTGAGATGATCTTATTACTTTAGGTATATCCTTTGTAGGAGAACTAAAAAAATTAGAAATAAAAGGTAATCTTAACGTGTTAAAATTATTTTTAATGTTTTCCGAGAAAAAATTTATAGTTTTTTTATTTCCATTAAGTACCTCAGCAGAAAGTTTTTCATTTAATAATACCCTTGAGCCAATAATGAACTTGCCATGTTCTGATTTTGACAAATGATCTTCGATAAAATGGCGTTCAATAATGGTGTCACCATCAATTTGGATTATATATTCTGAAGTAGCTTTCGCAATAGCTTTATTTCTAATAGGTCCAGCTCTAAACCCTTTGTCTTCGTGCCATACGTGTATTATGTTTGCATTAGATTCATCAATGAATTTATTAACTAAATCTTTTGTTTCTTTACCAGATCCATCATCAGCAATAATAATTTCATCCGGAAGATAAGTCTGATTCAAAACTGATTCAATAACAACTTTTAGCGCCTTTGGCCAATTGTATGTTGTTATTAATATTGATACTGATTTAGGTTTATTATTCATCAAACAATACGGTTTATGATTGGATTGGTAGGTTATAGTTGTTTTCTGATAATTATATTCTGACCATCAAGATTATTGCCATTTTCCCCCATTAAGTTTGAAATTACATCTGCAACTTCTTCTGGCTGCATGATTGTAGTAGGATCTTCTTCTGGAGCTAGTTGTTTACGTAAATCGGTAGCACATCTACCAGGAGAAACAACATAAGATTTAATTCCATATTCTTCAAGCTCATCAGACATTGTTTTTGAAAAACTAATTAATGCCGCTTTGGATGACGAATATGCTGACCAACCTGGTCTAGAAGAAAGACCAGCAGTAGAGGCTACATTTAATATCTTACCTCCTGTTTTTTTCATAAATCTAACAGCCTCACGAGTTAATACAAATACAGATAAAATATTAACTTTGAATGTCATCTCCCAATTTTCAACAGTAGTTTCTAACAGTGATTTAGGGTTTACATACCCTGCAACATTTATTAAATAATCAATCCTACCATATTCATCTCCAATAGATCTAATAAGCTTAATAACCTTATCACTATCAGATAGGTCTATAGGCTTAGTTATTACATTAGAATCAACATGCATTAATTTTTTGGTCTCAATCAATTTAGACAAATCCCTAGCTAAAATAATATATAAATCACCAGGGTTATCGTGACTTAACTTTATTGCTGTTGATTTTCCAATACCTTTACTAGCACCTGTTATTATGTAAACTTTCATTCTGTTATATTTCATTTAATATATAATCTTTGTAGATAATCTCTGCTATTTTATAATCAACAGGTGTTGTTATTTTAATATTATAGTCAGATCCATTAATAATATTTACTTTAGAATTAGAGTATTTTAATAATAAACTAGCATCTTCAGTAAATGTTGTTCCTTCTTCTTTAGCCTTTATGTGAGCTTGTTTTAGCTCCTCGGCATTAAATTTTTGGGGTAATTGTATGTTTACTAATTCAGATCTATTAAGGTTCTCAGATATATAATCATCTTTCTTTTTTAGAACTGTAAATGGAATGTCCAATCCATATGAAATATTTGAATACTCAGAATTTATTAAATTTTCAAAATCAGCAAGTTTAACAAATGGCCTAGCAGCTTCATGAATAATTACCGAATTGTTATTAATTTCGGTTAACCCTTTAAACACGGATTCTTGTCTAGTATTACCTCCTTGTATAATCTTAATGCTTTTGTTTAAATTATAATTAATTATCATGTTCTCTAGTTCTTCAATATACTGTTTAGGACATGTAATGATAATTTCTCCAATTTCTTCAATCTTGTCAACTCTTTCAAGAGTATGGATAATAATTGGGCGACCAAAAAGGAGTAAATGTTGCTTTGGTATATCCTGTTGCATTCTCGTTCCAATTCCACCAGATAGTAATAATAATGAATGTTTTTTCATTTTTAAAGTTTTTGAAGGGTTACATATAAAAATATGTATATTAATACTTGGTGCAAATATATAGTTTTAAGTAATCCTTTAATGCAGAAAAATATTTTATTGAAAATAAAACGAAACAATAATATATATTTGTAAAAAAAACAACTATTATAATAGTTGGATTATTATAATTAGAATCAGATGAACAATATGAACGAAAAGGTTATTGATGAATCTACGTTGGATAAAGCTAAAAATATAATGCTAGATATTTTGTTGGATGTAGATAAGGTATGTAGAGAAAACGATATAAAATATATGTTAGCTTGTGGTACATTGCTAGGGGCTGTAAGACACGGTGGCTTTATTCCATGGGATGACGATTTAGATATTTATATGCCAAGAGAGGATTATGATAAGTTCAATAAAATTGCAGAAAAGAATTTAAAAAGCAATTTGTTTCTTCAAAATACAACTACAGATCCAACTTTTTCTCAATATTTCACAAAGATTAGAGATAATAATCATACCATTATTGAAAGGTATGAAGAGGATAAAGATATAGGTTTTCATCAAGGAATATTTATAGATATATTTCCGATTGACTTCGTTCAAGATACAAAGAAGTATTTCAAAGATAAAAGGCTCTTTAATTGTGAATACCGCCACAAAAATGAAACTAAATTTTTACCTAAAATTAATGCATATTTGAATAAATATAAAGCTGAAATTTATAAGGGTATTGTTGGAGGGAAGCAGCAAGTACTTAACGGAATACTCAAGAATAGAAAGCCCATTAAAGGAAATTTATTTGTTGAAGGGTACGAGGTTGTGGATGAAGTAACAGTAGATAAAAGTGCTATTTTACCTATAAAGGAAATTGAATTTTGTGGTAAAACTTTTTATGGTCCTAATAACCCTCATGAATATCTATTAGCTAAATTTGGGGATTATATGAAAATTCCAAAGGAAGAAGATAGACATACTCATGCAGCTGAAATTCTTATTGGTGAACAATGTAATAAAGTGAAAAACTGGAGTGATGAAAAAACGAATTCTTAAACTCGTTTAATCCTCTCCTATTTTTAAAGTTAATATTATTTATATATTCTGTAGTATTTAAGGCTTTAAATAGAAATATGTAAAATTTTAGAAAAAAACACATAATGAAAGTAAGTGGTTTCACATTTATAAAAAACGCTAGCAAACTATATATTCCAGTTAAAGAAGCAATCCTTTCGGTACTTCCTTTGGTAGATGAATTTGTAATAGCTGTTGGCGATAATGACGAAGATGATAATACTTTGGAAATTATAGAATCTATTAATAGTCCTAAAATCAAAAT
>JADGDT010000033.1 GCA_016744755.1 Ichthyobacteriaceae bacterium
TATACTTGGGATTTATCAATTAGAGATATAGAGGGTGGTGATTTTTGTTATAATGCTTTAAATGCCGTAGAAGGAATTAATAATATAGACTTATCTAATGGTAGTAAATGGCTTAAATATACTGCTACAATGGATGGTTTTTTAACTCTCGAAAATGCAATTACTCCTCCCAATAATAATATAAAGGAAGCTAATTCTAGTGCTAAAAATAATGGGCCTGGTAGAGGTGCATGGATTACTTTATATTCTGACTGCGATAGAAAACCGATAGATAGTTTTTATGAAAAAAAGGAAACTATTACTGTTGAAGCAAATGAAACTTATTACTTTGAATGTGAAAGTAATACTCCTTCTCTTGAATTTAACTTATCAATAAGACCATTTGAAGACGGTGATTTTTGTTCTACTGCTTTAGATGCTGTAGAAGGAGTTAATAATATTGACCTATCTAATGGTAGTAAGTGGCTTAAATATACTACTACAATAGACGGTATTTTATCTCTAGAAAATGCAATTACTCCTTCCAATAATGATAGAGAGGAAGCTAACTCTAGTGCTAAAAATAATGGCCCTGACGGAGATGCTTGGATTTATTTATATTCCGACTGCGATAATCAGATAGATGGTTTTTATGATAAAAAGGAATATATTACTGTTGAAGCAAATGAAACTTATTACTTTAAGTGTAATGCTAATACTCCTTCTCTTGAATTTAACTTATTAATAAGACCATTTGAAGACGGTGATTTTTGTTCTACTGCTTTAGATGCTGTAGAAGGAGTTAATAATATTGACCTATCTAATGGTAGTAAGTGGCTTAAATATACTACTACAATAGACGGTATTTTATCTCTAGAAAATGCAATTACTCCTTCCAATAATGATAGAGAGGAAGCTAATTCTAGTGCTAAAACTAATCGCCC
Source organism: Ichthyobacteriaceae bacterium (assembly GCA_016744755.1). Taxonomy (GTDB): domain Bacteria; phylum Bacteroidota; class Bacteroidia; order Flavobacteriales; family JADGDT01; genus JADGDT01. The sequence continues at coordinate 924 of JADGDT010000033.1, forward strand.
TGGTGGAGATGCTTGGATTTATTTATATTCTGACTGCAATAACCAAATAGATGGTTTTTATGAAAAAAAGGAATATGTTATTGTTGCTGCCAATGAAACTTATTATTTTAAGTGTAATGCTAATACTCCTTCTCTTGAATTTAATTTATCAATAAGAGCAATTGAAGATGGTGATATGTGTTCTAGCCCAATAATTGCACATGATGGCGAAAATACCCTTAATCGTAATATTGATAAAAAGTACTTCTCATACGACGCTACTTCCACTGGCTTAATGACCATAAAATTACAAAATGCTATAGCTGATGCTAATTTCGAAATTTATAATGATTGTAATCTTAATAATATGAAGGTAAAGTCTATTAATGGAGAGGCTTTTATAAAAGTATCTGAAGGAGAACAATTTATTATACAATGGACTAGCGGGGAAAATAACAATTTTGATAAAAAAGTTAGCAATAATACCGAAAGTATAAAATGGGATATTTCAATTACTACATCAGAATTAGGAGATATTTGTAGCGAAGCCGTAGAAATATCTTTAGGAGAACAAATATCTGATTTAAGTGGAAATGGTAAATGGTACTATATTAATTCAATACCTGAAGGTGTATTAGAAGTAAAATCTAATACCTTAAACAAAGATGTAAGAGCTATTGTTGCAAAATATGGTTGTTCTGATTATAAATACGGCTATGGAATCTCAAATGCACTTAATCCTCCAAATTCAGAATTAATTTTATCTAAAGAAATAAGAGATACTGGAAATAACTTATATATATACATTGATGATTATAACAACAATTCAGATTTTAGTTGGAGCGTAACAATAAGAGATTATATAGCTGGAGAAAACCAGAAGACCCCAAAAGAGGCAATACTAGGTACTAATACAGTAATTAATAATGTATTTGAATATAATTTTTATACTTATACGGCAAGTACTACAGGAGAGCTTAATTTCTCTACCAACAAAATGTTAGAGCAAATATTTGTATATATCTCGGATGATGAATATTATGATAGTGAAGGTACATTCTACTATTTCAGTGATTTAGAGGATAAACTATTGATAGATGTTGTAGAGGGAGAAACATATTATTTTGCACTTGGATCCGACGAAATGTATAATAATTTCACATGGGAATTAGCTTATACTTCTAGCTTGGGGAATAATTATAATACTATAGAAAAGGTTAACATATATCCTATACCTGCCATAGACGAAATTAATATTAAAATACAAAATACAATAGAAAGTATAGAAATATACGATATGATTGGTATAAAAGTATATTCGGAAACTAATGTTAATTCTAAATCAAATAAAATAAACCTAAATATAAACTCAGGTTCTTATATAATAAGAATTAGTGATATATTAGGAACAACTTATTCTAAAACTATACTTATCAAATAATTTGTAAGTATTGTAAAAACTGTAAGAGACTGTCTTAAACGTTGAAAAACATAAAAGACAGTCTCTATTATATTTAATCCAAATTTACAATCACATCATTCCTACCACCTACACTAACTACTAATACACGTTGATGTCCCATCATTTTTTCGTAAACCGAAGCAATATCAGATATTTTAAAGTTAGATAATCCACTTTGGTTTTCAAAAGCACTTATTAATTTTTCAGCTTTTGGTTTTTGCAAATGGTATTTTGTCATTACTTCAGCTACCTCTGGTGATGTACCTTCTGGTATTACCATTGGTGTTGTACCACAAGAAATTAATATCCCTATAAATATTACTAATCCTAAAATATACTTTTTCATAATGTTCTATTTTTTAATGTTTCACGTAAATATAAAGGAAATAAATTTGAAGCTATTCTAAAAATATGACCAACCAAACATATTTTATTACGAAATTTGAATTAACATTAATAAGATTTAAGTTTGCCAAGCGTTATATAATTACACAAAAAACATTATAATGAAAAAAATAATTGTATCAATTCTATTAGTAGTATCATTTAGCTCGTGTGTTACATCTAAAATACACAAGGATTTACAAAGTAAGTATGATGGCGTACTATCAGAAAAACAAGCTTTAGAGGAAGAGAACATAAATCTAAATGCCGAACTAGAAGAAACTAAAAGTAAACTATCTGATGCCGAAGAAAGGCTAAAGTTACTTAAAGAAGAAAGTGATATATCAAAAACAAAACTTGCAGCATTACAAAAAGACTACGATGCAATAAAGGAATCTTACACTTTGTTAACTACAAATAGTAATTCGAGAATTGCTAAAAATGCTTCTAAAAATCTAGAGTTACTTCAAAGTCTTGAAGAATCAAGAGCTGCTTTGGAAAAAGAAAACGCTCTACTTAAAAATAAAGAGAAGAAAATAGCTGAGCTTGAGTACTTAATGCAGGAAAGAGAAAATAGATTGTCGCAAATGAAAAAAAGTATTTCTGATGCCTTACTTGGGTTTAAAGGAAAAGGACTTACTGTAGAGCAAAGAAATGGTAAGGTTTATGTATCGTTAGAAAATCGTTTATTATTTCCTTCGGGAAGTTGGGTTGTTAATCCTCAAGGTAAAGAAGCAATTAACGATCTTGCTAGTGTGTTGAAAAATCAAAATGATATAAATATTGTGATTGAAGGTCATACCGATGCAGATAATTTCCGCAGTAATGGAGCTATTGAAGACAACTGGGATTTATCGGTAAAAAGATCTACTGCAATTGTGAAATTAATAACAAGTACAAAAGGAATTGATCCCACAAAAATAACTGCTGCCGGTCGTAGTAAATATATCCCTGTTGCAACTAATAAAACTAAAGATGGTAAAGCTAAAAATAGAAGAATTGAGGTAATTATTGAACCTGATTTAAGTGAAATTCAAGATATGTTGAATAGTTTTTAGAAGTCAGTAAACAGTTAGCAGTAAACAGTGATCAGTTAATTTATTGGTAATACCACAAGTATTGTGGAAATAAGTGAAGTGGAGGTATCTTTTGGATTAGAAGAATTAATTCTTATATCCTTGATATTTCTCCACTTCATTGCATTTCGGTCGGAATGACGAAAAATAACTCTCTGCTTCACTTATCACAGTTTTACACCATTATCATAGACAAAGAAAAAATTACTAGTACCAACGAAATTGAGTAATAAATAATAAGTGTTTTAAATTTTTTAACTGAACCTTTTAAATTATTAGCATAAACATATCCCAACTGTGCAGTAAGAATAGAAAAAAACATAACGAAGAAATGCTCCACAGGCCAAAATCTATTTTCCAATGAGTTATTTAGAATAATTATAGTTGCGCTTAACCTAGTATAAAATAAATATACACCCATTAACATTTGAAGATAAAGAGTACCTAAAAAGGCTTTGGCTAGTAATTTGTCGTACTTAGTAAAATCTATTTTTTTTGACCATCCTAAATAGAACCTTATCACACTTGTAACAGATATGATAACAAATATTATACTTAATAATGTGTGTATGTAAAACATTAAAATGAGTTAAAAAGTTTAAAGTACTTAAAGTTAAAAATAGTCAATTACTACTTAAATTCTAATTTCAAAATATGTAATTCATTCTGATAATCGTAAGTTAGAACTATACCATAATTATTACATATTTTATGAACTATTGCCAACCCTAAACCTAATGAATTAGAATCATATCCTTTTATAAATCTACCGTACAAATTATCTATATCAAGTTTTTTGTTGATTCCTGTATTAGAAATAATCAACTCTCTTTCTTGCATAATTATATTTATATCTCCTCTTTCTATATTGTGTTTTACTGCATTTTTAAGAAGATTAAAAATAAGTAATTCAGCAAGGTTTGGATTAATGTCTGTTTTTTTAACAGAAGAAAAATTAGTTTTAATACTAATATTTTTAGCTTCTATCATATCTTCAAGCTGATGTAAATTGTTCTCAATTATAGCAACTAAATCAACATTTTCTACCGAAATATACTGTCCATTTTCTATTCTTACCAATTGCGATAAGCCTTTGTTAAGTTTTGATAATCTCGATGTTGCCTGTAAAATATCAGAGAACTTCTCTATTTGTTTCTCTGTAATATTTTCATCTTGAAGCAATTGTTCTACCTTGTTCTGAATAATAGCTAAAGGAGTTTGAATTTCGTGAGAAGCATTCTCTGTAAACTCTTTAAGACTTTTATAATCGGTTGTTATTTTATTGGTCATAAACCTCAATACCTCATTGAGCTTTTCAAATTCATCTACATCACTTTCTACAAGTTCAATATCGTGAATTTCTTCAATATTAAAATTCTTTGCTTTGCGCAAAGTATCAAAAAAATCAATAAAACTAGACTGAGCTACAAACCTAAAAACTATAAAAAAGCTCATCATAAAAAACACTGCTAGAAACCCTAGAAGCATCATTATATTTAGAGTAAGATTATCGGTAAAATCTAGCTCTTTAAATATTTTGATGTTATAATTTTTATCCTTCCATTGTTCTTGAAATTCTATTTTTCGAAATGCAGAATAGTTATTTGTATTTATGTTTTGTAGTAAAGTATCTGATAATAATACGTTTGAGCTTGTGAAGTCTTCTTGAATTTGAACATTAATAAGTTCTTCGTTCCAAACAAAATTATCGGGATGTTGCAAGAAATTATCAAAATTAGAAACTATAAGTGTTTTACTTTCCAACAATCTATTGTCAATTTGATCGAGCATCAACTTACGTAGCATAATGTAAAACACCACACCACCAACAAAAAGTATTAGCACTGCTAGTGATATAAAGTTGTGGTGTATTTTATTTATTAGTTTCATCTGTCATAATTTGTTTTTTATCGGTCAGATGTTGTTCGCATGAGAGTATAGTTACCCTTCGTATAACAATTTTGGCTCATGCTCGGTCCATTTAATTGTAGCATTGAGCCTTTTGACTTTTAGCAAATATAGTTTTAAAAATTAATTATCCATTTAATTCAATTTGCCTTCTAAGTGTAATTGCTTTCTAATCTCTTTAATTCTTGAAGATGATTTAATATAAATAGAAGATTTCATGTTCTTCTCAATTGAAATAGCTTTGTTGTAATAAGACATTGCTTTTTTTGGAGATGAAAGATATGTTTCATAAATATTACCAATGTAAAACAGATATTTTACTTCTGCATCTATTACATAAAGCTTTTCCCAAGTAGCAATTGCTTTTTTATATTTTTTCTGACCAATTAAACTGTAAGCCAACAACTCATAGTAGTTACTCATATACCCCGATGTACCTAATTTTATAGATTTTTTGAAATGCGTTTCTGCTTTTTTATCATCACCTAATTCTTGGTAACTTTTACCCAAATAGTAGTGTATTAATTCAGTTTCGTTAAGTGCATCATCAAATTTAGAAAACCAATAGATGGCTTTTTTATAGTTGTGAATATCAAAATTACAAACACCACTAAATCTAATATATTTAGGTAGAGTATCTCCTTTAATTAATATTTGGTTTAATAGTTTTATTGATTCTTTGTTATATTTTCTTTGATGTTCTGCTTTAGCTTTTGTAAAAAGTAACTCATTATTATTGGGATCTAACACCAATCCTTTCGTTGCCCATTGCGATGCTTTAAGTACGTGTTCTTGTTTCAAGAATATTTTAGAAATATTTATAATTGTACCAACATCGGTCGAATCTATTTTATGATTGATGTAATAGGTTTTTATTGATTTGTAAGGTTTTTTATTCTTGAAATATATCAATGCTAAGTTTCTATTTAAATAGAAATTACTAGAGTCCCCTTTAATCAAAGATTCGTAGATTGCTTGTGCTTCCTTGTATTTTTTTTGTTTTGTAAGTTGTTGTGCTAAATCTATTCCTGTAGCTATGGAAAGTGTATCGAGGGCAAAAATATCTTTATACATTTTTACAGCTTCATTATTCTTACCAACTTTAGAATAATAAATTGCCTTTTTCTCTTTTAAATATTTTGGTATTTCTTTACCACTGTACACTCTATCTATGTAAGAAATAGCTTTTAGGTACTGGAAATTACTTTCGTAAAAACTCAAAGAATCTACCCCTATTTCTACTGTTTGAGAATAACTGCTGATTGAAATCAGTAAAAATATGCTTAGTACGTATTCCATCTTTTAAATTTAATAGTGAGGGCGTGACTTTGAGTCACACTCTCACTTAAAAAGGTTAAAGTTTTATCTCCTCCATCAAAGCATCAAATTTATCTACTGTCGAAGTCCTAGGTGGGTTTTTCATGTAGATGTTTCCATCAGGATCAATAAGGTAAAAAGATGGTACACCTCTAACCATATAATTAGTCTGAAATTCTTTATATTTATCTTTTGAGAGTATAAATTGATTTCCATGTAATTCATATTTATCAAGAGCTTTCTTCCAACTTTCAGAATTAGCATCTATAGAAATACTTACAAACTCAATATTCTTTCCTTTCAATTTTTCTTCCATACTTTTCATATGCGGAATTTCTCTAATGCAAGGTTGACACCATGATGCCCATACATCTAAATAAACCCATTTTCCTTTAAAATCTTTTAATGAATGTGTAGTACTATCTCTATCAATCGCTATCCACATTGGAGCTGGGTTTCCTTTTCTTAATAATACCAACTGTTCATACCTTTTCAAATATTTACTTTTTATATTCTGAGTTGAAACATTTGTTTTTATAAAATCTATAGCAGAATCTTGTTGTGCTTCCGACATATAAGCAATATTAATACTTCTTTCAAGTAGAAAATCCTGTACTTTTTGATTAGTAATTGTATCAACTATAAAACTAGGGAATTCCAAACTTCCTCTCTTAAACTCAACACCTTCTTCTTTTTTTAATTTCTTTAAGTAGGTGTATAAATAAGAAACATACTCCCAGTTATAAACCAATTTTTCATTTTCTAACAATAAAGTATCTACTCCATTAAAAAATGAATCATCAAGGTTTTCTGGATCTTGCTTTTTGGAATATTTTATCATCCACGGATAAGAAATCTTTTTTTCAGCATTGTAATAATAGAAAATCATTTTCTGAAGATGTACAAAATCATTACTGATATTAGGGTGCTTTGAAACAAAATCATCAATCATCTTTATTTTTGAAGTAGTGGAAGAATCTAAAAATGCTGATTGTTTTTTTGCATCAATAAAATACTGAGGTCTGGTTTTACTTAAAGCAAGTTCTAATAAAAGTGCATTTTCATCTATTTCGTCACCTGTGTGGTTAATTGTTTCATCAAAGTTTTCGTAATCAACAGTGAAACTAATACTATCGCCTGGCTTAATATAAAAAGTAGCTACTTGACTTTCAATTTTAAAAGTATAAGGTCTTGCCTTTTCAACTATAATTTTTTGATTAATAACACCATCTACAACTTTCAAGGTGTCTTTTACAGTTTCGTAATCTAGCATTATATATGCTTCGTTAGTTGAAACATTATTAATTTCAGCATGGATAATAGCTGTGTTAGTTTTGACATCTTCTTGTTTGCAAGCACTAAAAAATAATATTAGTGATAATGCTAATAGGGAGTTTTTCATAAAATGGGAATTATTAATTAAATATTTATTTTTCAAAACTACAAAACCTTTAAACTTAGTTCGTCTAAAGGTTTTATTAATATCATTAAATATAACAGTTACTGTAACTTAAAAGTAATAGGCAACATAAAACTAACCGCTACAGCTTTACCGTTGTGATACGCTGGAGTATAATCTGGTATAGAATTAACTATTCTAAGCGCTTCTTCATCTAAATCTTCATTTACACTTCGTAATATTTTTACATCTTTTACCTTTCCGTCAGAACCAATAACAAATTGAGTTATTACTCTACCCTGTATAGTATCTTTAAGTGCCTGATCTGGATATTTAAAACTATCTCCTACATGTTTCATTATTGCTTTCTGAAATACCATATACTTTTCATGTTTCGTAAAGCTTTCATCAACGCCAATAATTTGAGGTTGTTTATCTACAACCTGAAAATTAAATACTTCTTCATCAGCATTTTTAATTTCTTTTATTTCTGATGAATTTTCAGCTTCTCTTGTACAAGAATACTCCATTGTAAACATTGCCAATAACGGAATTACCAATAAATATCTTAATGATTTAATTTTTTGAGTTTTCATCTTTTTTAACATTTTAATTCGACTTTTAATTTGATTTACCTTCCAGAAGTTATGAACCATACTTAACTCATTAACTTGGAATAATTCATTTACCAAAAGCGTTGCGTAAGAAGTAACAGATTCTTTAGTAGCGTGGGCATCTGCCTGATATTCGTGTACTAATTGTAGCTCTTTCTTGTACCACCGTACAACTGGCGAAAACCACAAGACTACTTGTACAAATTCTAAAAACAGAATATCTATACTGTGCTTATTTTTTATGTGTACTAATTCGTGAGAAAGGGTTTCGTCGCTAAGTTTAGATTCGTGAGCAAACACATAGTTAAACCACGAAAAAACTTCATTTTCGTTTTCTAAAGTAACAAGTGTGAAATTGTTTTTATCCTGTTTAGGGTTTGAATTTATCAGCTTAAAAAGTTTCGTTAATCTGAAAACTAAAAGTGCTGAAAAAATTATTAAACCAACATAAAAAATAATGTCCAAATTCCATAGTTGCGTTGTTTTTTCAACAATTTCTGTTGGAGAAACAATTGCCGAGCTTAAAATAATTTCGGGCAACATTATTGGAGTTTGTTGAATACTTTCGGGTATGCTAAAAAATGGAAGAGTAAATGAAATTACAATAGACAACAACAGGTAAAACCTGTTTACTTGAAAAAAAGTATAACGTTTAAATCCAACGTGGTACACTGCCAATAATACAAATTGGTAAAGTGTAACTTCGAGTAAATAACTTATCATGATTTATCTTTTTTATCTTCTATCATTTTCAAAATCTCATCTAGATCTGTAGTATTAACATCATTTTTATTCATAAAAAACGACACCATACTTTTAAAGCTACCATCAAAATAACCAGTCATTAATTTATTTAAACTATTACTACTGTAATCTTCTTTCTCAATCATTGGAAAATAAATATATCCTTTACCTTTCTGCCTGTGGCTTACAACTTCCTTTGTTTCTAAAATTCTTATAATTGTAGAAACTGTATTGTAAGCAGGCTTTGGTTCTGGCATGTGAGAGATAATTTCTTTCACATTTGATTCTTTTACTTCCCAAAGAATTTGCATTACTTCTTCTTCTGCTTTTGTTAGAGATCTCATATTCAACAATTGTTTATTTCTTGTTTCTTTAGATTTATATTTAGTGACCTACTAAACGTATAAATATTGAAACTTAAGTTAACTTGAATACAAATGTAACTAAATATTTAGTTTGAACTAATTTTATAGTTACAAATATTATTTAATAGATAATCAATACATTTACACATCAATAAAAAATAAAATGCAAAAATCAGACCTTAGAAAAAAGTACAACAAACTACGTGATGAATTATCTAAAAACGAAATTGAAAAGTTAAACAAGGCAATTCAAAATAATATTGAAAAATTAGATATTTGGAATAAAGAATACTTTCATATATTTCTTACTATGAAAAACAAAAAGGAGATTGATACTTCTATTCTTATAGATAAACTGTGGAGTGAAAATAAAAAACTATCTACATCGGTAAGTAATTTCAAAAATAATACTCTTGAAAATTTCAGATATAAAGATGATACAGAAATTGAAATTAACAGCTGGGGAATACCAGAACCAAAAAATGCAGAATTAATTAACGATAAAGAAATTGATGTAGTATTTATACCTCTGTTAGCTTTCGATAAACAAGGATATAGAGTAGGTTATGGAAAAGGTTTTTACGATAAGTTTTTAGCAAAATGCCGACCAGGTGTTATAAAAATTGGAATATCGTTTTTCGAAACTGAGGATATTATTGAAGATATACACGAAGCTGATGTAAAATTAGATTTTTGTGTTACCCCAGTAAGAATTATTAAGTTTTAAAAAAGAAGTACTTAGAGTTAAAAAGTGCCTAAAGTTGTAAAAGTTATATTAATAGTAATTTCACTAAATAAGAACACACTCTAACTTTAGGCACTCATAAGTACTTTTAACTTTATAACTCCATTTTTTAAAAAATCATCCTTTAGTATTAGTGAAAATTATAGAGCTTAAAATACATTTGCTAAAATAATAACTAAACTATATCAATTATGAAAAAATTATACTTTTCCTTATTAATTATTCTAATATCAACAATAAGTAATGCACAAATTTGGCAAGAAAAAACATCTATTATTTCTACAGATGGCGGTAGTCAATTTGGATATTCTGTAAGTTTAAATGAAAATGGAGATGTTGTAGCCATAGGAAATTACGATAGCGATTTGAATGGAAATAATGCGGGAAATACAGATATGTATATAGAAGGTTCTACTTCGTGGAATCAAATAGGAATAAGTATTATTGGCGAAGGAGCTAGTGATTTATCAGGATATTCAGTAAGTATGAGTGCTGATGGTAATATTGTTGCTATTGGAGCACCTTGGAATCATGAAAATGCATTTAGTGGGCATGTTAGAGTATTTAAAAACATAGCAGGCACATGGACTCAAATAGGAGAAGATATTGATGGAGCTAACTGGGATATTATGGGAGGAAATGTGAGTTTAAGTGCTGATGGAAATACTCTTGCACTTTCTGCTTCTACATGGGATGATGGTGCTAAAAATAGAGTTGGTTATGTAAAAATATTTACTTTCTCTGGAAATACTTGGAACTTAAAAGGACAAATGCTAAAAGGTGATAATGAATATGACGAATTTGGAAATTCTATTTATTTAAGTAAAAATGGAGGAAGTATTGCTATTGGCGCAAAAAATGCAAATAACTATTTTGGATATGTAAAAGTATTTAATATAATAGATAATACATGGACTGAAAGTATAAAAATAAATGGTGAGTTTGAAATGAACTATGTTGGATATTCAGTTAGTTTAAATTCTGATGGATCTATACTGGCAATTGGTTCGAGTGAAAAAAATGATAATTCACACATAGTAGGACATACCAAAATTTATAAAAATAACTCTGGTAGTTGGTCGCAAATTGGTGATGATATTAAAGAGCAATCAAATAACCCAGCTACAGCACAAAGAATAGAATTAAACGAAGATGGTACAAAATTTATTATTGGTATAAATTATGGAGAAACTAGTGTAGCAAAAGTTTACGAAAATATAAGTGATACTTGGGTACAAGTAGGATCAAATCTAGAGTATATAAATAATTTTGGTGTTTCAATTAATAATATAGGTAATATTGTTGCGGTTGGTTCTGCTAGTGCAACTGTAAAAATATACGAATTCAAAAATAATCTTGATTTGAATATAAACGATTTACTTACATATAAACTATATCCTAATCCTACAAGAGGTTATTTTTCAGTAGAAAAAGAAAATATTTTAACTATAGAAATAAGGAATACAAAAGGTCAGCTTATAAAATTATTTAATAATGTAAATTCTAATAAACTTGATATTGATTTAAGTAATAATACAAAAGGTGTGTATTTTGTAAAGATTACATCTAAGGATAATATTTCTATTCAAAAATTGATATTAAAATAGTAAAAGGAAGTACTTATGAGTTTTAAATATGCATAAGTACTTAGTATTAAAAAGTGCCTAGAGTTGTAAAAATTCAACTAACTACAATTTAACTAAACTAGAACACACACAACTTTAGGCACTCATAAGTACTTATAAACTCAATAACTACTTACTCTTCCTACATCCAAAATAACTATCAACACAGTTGTTAATAACTACCCTAAACTACTGTAAAACAATACCTACATTTTCAACATAAAAAAATATATAAGTGTTAATAAGTTGTAAAGAAATTGTAAAAAATAAATTTGCTTTTTAAATCTAAAATCTTGTTTGAAAAAATAATTTATAAATCCTATTTGATAACTCATTATTTAGGAATAACTAATTCACAAGTTTTCAACAGTAATTAACAATAGTTCATCATAAAAATTATTACTTTGTACTTGTTAAATTAAGTTTCAAACATATTGTTAATAACAGTGTAATTGTATTGATTTACTGAATTTTAGTTTTAACATTGGTTAATTTTTATGTTAATAGTATTTAAAAAGTCATAAATACAAACTACTTTTATAAAAGTTTTTCAGAGTTTCAACATAGTATTATTATCATCATTTTTTTTTAAATTAATTAAAAGAATAATATATATAATATGAAGTATTACTTATTTATATTTTTCAATTTGATATTTGTTTCTTCAATAATTTCACAGAACGATTCTATAACTAAATTTTATTACAAAGATGGTTCGTTGGCAAGCAAAGGTTTTTTGCGAAACGGTAAACCAGATGGATATTGGAAAACCTACTATCCTGGCGGAACTTTGAAATCGGAAGGTAATAGAAAATATTTTCAATTAGATAGTTTGTGGATATTCTATGATAAATCGGGGGTTATTAACAAACAGATTTCGTACAAAGAAGGTATTAGAGATGGTGATGAAGTACACTATAAGCAAGGTGTTAAGTATGAGAGTATTCCGTATAAAAAAAACATAAAAGATGGTAAAACCTACAGGTACTTTACTGATGAAAAAATAGCTTTTGAAGCAGTTTTTGTAAACAACGAACTTTTTGATAAAGGTTATGAATTTGACACCATTGGAAATATTATTACAATAGAAACTTATAAGAACGGAGTTTTAAGTAGAACCCAACGCATAAACAGAAATGACTCTAAAAACGAAAAGCATGCCCTCTGGGTGGTTTTTAATAGTGATAGGAGGATAGTATCGCAAGGAACATACAAACATGGCTTAAAACACGGTTATTTTAAAATATACGATAAAAAAGGAAATTTACTAAAAACTACAAAATACATAAATGGCGAAATTCAAGAAGATGCTATTGAAACTGCCAAGTTAGAAGTTAAGAGAAGTTATTATTCCGATAAAAAATTGAAAACTTACAAAAGTTACCGAAATGGAATTCCAGATGGTGTACACAAAGAATTCGACGAAAATGGTAATGCTATTTCTACAGTTATTTACAAATTAGGTATAGTTGTAGCCAAAGGAGGAACAGTTGATGATAAAGGAAGAAAACAAGGTAATTGGACAGAGTATTTCATAACTGGCGAGAAAAAATCTCAAGGAATATTTATTGATGGTAATAAATCTAAAAAATGGATCTATTACTATATATCAGGTAATACAGAACAAATTGGAGATTACCTATATGGAAAAGAAGTTGGTGATTGGATTTGGTATTACGAAAATGAAAATATACTTAGAGAAGAGTCTTTTGTAAAAGGAAAAGCAGAAGGTATTTTTGTAGAGTACGATAAAAATGGAAATGAAATTGTTAAAGGAGAATATTATACTGGTTTAAAAGATGGCGAATGGCTTTATGTAAACGATATTTATAAACTTACTGGAACTTACGAAGAAGGAATAAAATCAGGAATTTGGAAACAAACCAATACATCTACCAATAAAGTAGTTTCAGAAACTAATTTTTACGAAAATATAAAAGATGGTATATATAAACTTTACTACGATAATGGAGTAATAAAAGTATCTGGAAAATATGAATCTGGATTAAAACAAGGAGATTGGAAATATTACAATGAGCAAGGTGTAAATACTTTAACCGTAAAATATTCCGATGGTGTTGATGTAAAATATAACAATACTAATGCTGTAAAATTATAGTGATTAAGTGAATATTTTAACCATCAATAAGTTAAAAATCACAAAACTTAATGAACCTTAATTCCTTAATATTTAATTTTTTGGTTCTACCACTAATTTAGTGGAACGATCGTCACCTTGAGCGTGGTTGGTGAGCGTAGCCGAACTAGAGCCAAAGCGAAGTCGAAAAGCCTGCACTGAGCATAGCCGAATGTGGTCTATTCCAAAATAACTTACATTATGTTATCACTGTTGCTATAGATGTTTCGACTACATTTCCTTTTGTTGCACAAAGGAAATTACGCTCAACATGACGAATATTCTAAATTATAAAATCCACACAAATGAGGATAGAACCATTAAAATAACAGTAGAACCAATTTTTTTACCATTAAGAAGTTAAAAATCACAAAACCCAATAAACTTTAATATCTCAATATTATTATATTTTCATACTTAAAAATTTAATAATATCACATATATAAAAAGCTTTATAAATGAAATAACTCATTAAATTTTATAAGATTTAGCATAAAAAAAAATTATCTTTGCCGCACCAAAAATAAAACTAATAGAACCAATTAATTAAACACTCGTTATTTTTATGGATTTTTTGATGGAGTTAATCACGAAGGATTATTTCGTGTTATTTTTAATTATTGGTTTAGGTATTGCAATAGGAAAAATTAAGATAAAAGGAATTTATTTCGATTTATCAGCAGTTATTTTTGTTGCCATTTTCTTTGGTTATTTATACGATTCATTTGGTATAGAATTTAATTTACCTCCAATTATTCAAAGTGTAGGATTAGTATTATTTATTTACACAATAGGTATGCAAGCTGGTCCATCATTCTTTAATGCCTTCCGAGAACAAGGAATAAAATTAATTGTACTTGCCGGAATTACAGTTATTTCAGCCGCAATAGTAGCAATATCATTATCATATGCTTACGATGTAGATATGAAAATGATGACAGGTTTACTTACAGGAGCATTAACATCTACACCTGGTTTAGCTGCAGCTATAGAATCTTCACATTCGCCATTAGCATCAATAGGTTATGGTATTGCATATCCGTTTGGTGTGTTAGGAGTAATTCTTTTTGTAAAATTAAGTCCAAATATTTTTAAGGTAGATTTAAAAAAAGAAGAAGAATTATTTAAAATTAATTCACAATCAAATACACCACCTATTTCAAACAGAAATTTTATAGTTTCAAACGATGGTGTGAACGGAAAATCAATAAGAGAATTGAATATTAGATTTATGACAAAAGCTAATATTTCTCGAATAATGAAACCAAATCAAGAATCTGTTTCTCCTACTCCAGAATCTATTCTAGAAACTGGCGATATGGTAAAAGCTGTTGGTACAGAAAATGCTTTGAAAAGATTTGAAGTTTTAATAGGAAAAATTACAGATAAAAAAATACCTCGTAGTGGAGCTTATGACATTAAATGGTATGTAATTAGTAATAAAAATGTTGTTAATAAAACTATTTTAGAGCTTAATTTACTCGAAAATTATCTTGCAACAATTACCCGTATAAGAAGAGCAGGTATAGATTTATCGCCTCATCCCACAACAAGATTACGTTATGGAGATAAAATATTGGTATCATGTACAAAAGGTAACGTACCAGCAATAACAGATTTATTTGGTGATAGCTTAAAACACATAGGAGAAACTAGTTTTTTACCTGTTGCATTTGGTATTGTTATAGGTGTTTTTGTTGGTGCAATTGCTTTTCCTTTAGGTAATTTTCATTTTAAATTAGGACTTACAGGTGGGGTTTTAATAGCAGCACTTTTATTGAGCTGGAAAGGAAAAACAGGACCAATTATTTGGAACTTATCAGGTCCAGCAAATCAAGTATTACGTCAGTTTGGCTTATTAATGTTTTTAACTCCAGTAGGATTAAAAGCAGGCGAAAGTTTAGTTTCGGCAATTGCCGAACACGGTATGATTCTTTTTGTTTACGGTGCAGTAATTACTTTAATACCAATGCTTATTTCTGTAGTAATAGGTAGATATATTTTAAAACTAAATTTTCTATCAATTTTAGGAGCTTTAACAGGAGGTATGACATCTACACCTGGTTTAAGTGCTACAGATTCTATGACAGAGTCTGATGCTCCACAAGTTGCATATGCAGCAGTTTATCCATTTGCATTAGTTTTGATAATAATTATTGCCGAAATAATGGGGATACTATAACTGTTTATCTTCCAATATTACTTGTAAAAAAATTGATTATAAGATTAAATGATTAGGAAATTTAGATATAAGCAATAGGTTATGTAATCTTATAATCCTTTCATCAATTAATCATAACTTTTAATAAAATGACAATTAAAGAACTACTTACTCAAGAGTACTTTATTCTTTTTGCAATAATGGCTTTAGGTATTGCCTTGGGCAAAGTTAAAATTAAAGGTATAGGTTTAGATTTATCGGCAGTTATTTTTGTTGCAATGGCTGTTGGTGCTGTGTATCATTATTTTGGTATTACTTTCCAATTTTCTGAAGTTATTAATAGATTTGGGTTAGTATTATTTATTTACACCATAGGTATGCAAGCTGGTCCTTCTTTTTTTGAATCATTTAAATCTTATGGATATAAAATATTTTCATTAGTAACTATAATGTTAATTTCGGGAGCTATAATATCATATATATTAGTAATATTTATAGGTATTGATAAAGAAATTGCAGTAGGACTATTTACAGGTGCAATTACAAGCGCATCAGGTTTGGCAGCAGCATCAGAAGTATCTTCATCTCCATTGGTAACCATAGGTTATGGTATTGCATTTCCGGTTGGAATAATTACAATTTTAGCTTTCATAAAATTCAGCCCAAAAATATTTAATATAGATATTGAAGAAGAAGAGAAAGAGCAAGAAGAAATTAAGAAAATAAAAAATACAGCTATACTTAATCGTCATTACGAAGTTTCTAACAAAAATATTTGTGGTAAAACTTTAAGTCAAATAAATTTAAGAAACCTTACACATTGTACTGTTGCAAGAGTAATGCGCAATGATTCTAGATTAATTATACCAACAGATAAAGTAGAATTAAAGTGTGGAGATATTATAAAAGTAGTAGGAAAACATGACGATTTAGAAAAAGTTGAAATGTTGGTTGGTAGCGAAACAACAATAAAAATACCTAGTTATAAAAACTTCGAATCAAAATGGTTTGTAGTTACTAATAAGAAAATTGTTTCTAAATCTTTACGTGAACTTAATTTAATGGAAAACTATAATTCTACAGTTACCAGAATACGTAGAACAGGTTTAGATATACCTCCTAGTGCAGATTTTAGAATACGTTATGGCGATAAAGTAATGATTTCATCACCAAAAGGAAATGCACGATCTTTTAAAATGTTGTTTGGTGATAAGATTAAACAATTATCGGAAACTAGTTTTTTGCCAGTTGCTTTAGGTATTGTTTTAGGAGTACTACTAGGTAGTATTTCTTTCCCTTTGTTTGGTTTAAATATAAGTTTAGGACTTACAGGAGGTGTTCTAATAGTATCTATACTCACAAGTTATAAAGGAAAAACAGGACCAATTATTTGGAATTTAGCTGGGCCAAATAATCAACTTTTACGTCATTTAGGACTTCTACTTTTTCTGATACCTATAGGTTTAAAAATAGGAAGTCAAATAGCAGATACTATAAATAGTTTTGGATATAAATTGTTTGTGGTGAGTTTCTTTATAACTTTTATTCCTATGGTAATAGCTGTTATTGCTGGTAAGTATATATTTAAAATGAATTTTTTAGTAATACTCGGAACCATATCAGGAGGTATGAATTCTACTCCAGGTCTTACTGTTACCGAAACTATTACTGATAGCGACGAACCACAAATTGCATATGCTGCAGTTTATCCTTTTGGTTTGGTTATGATAATTATTATATCACAAGTAATGGGAATGTTGATTTAAACTAAAAAAGTGCCTAGAGTTAACAATAACTCTAGGCACTTTTAAACTTATAACTATTTTTCTAAAAAGTAAATTTATACAATCCATTTTTAAGTGAAATATTGGTTTCTAGAAAACCGAATATTGATTTAACATAATCCTTTTCTATTTTTGAAATTGAAGAACCTTCATCAATTATTTTCAAAGTATCATTAAGTGTTTCAATTGAAACTTCTACACTTTTTGAATCGTTATTTTCTAATTCAATTTTATGAATACCATTTTCTAAATTGGTATTTATTAGGGTATTTGTTACAATAATTCCAATAACTAAAATAGATATAAAAGAAAATATGATTATACTTAACCTCTTCATCATGTAATATTTAAAAACTATAACGTAAAATACATCCTATAGATTATATTAATAATTTAAATATATTACTAAAAACTAAATTTAGCACCCAAGTTCCAAGCATTGTATTCGTAAGGATTATCAACATTAAACAACGAAGATAATTCGTATTTACCAACTATACTAAAACTACCATATCCAATTTCTGCTTGCAATCCGTAGTTAAATGGATTCATGTAATATTGATTTCTGTTCATTAGTTTCACTTTATCTCCATCGGCATCAGTATATTTTAGAGTTTGCCAAGTATAGAGTCTAACACCTCCATAAGCTCCAACTCCGAACTTAAAACCTGTATCCATATTTCCTTTACTAAAATCAAATTGAAGCATTACTGGTAAAGTCATATGCCAATTTCTAATTCTTGATTTTTCTAGACTTCTACCTACTGGATCTAAAGTATACTCTGGACGACCATTAATTTTTTGTAGTACATAATCGCCTTTTACCCTATAATTACTCCATTTAAAACCTAATCCATATTTTATATGAACTGGGCTATTTTCTTTGAAAAGTCTTGTTTTACTATTGAAAGAAAAACCGTAATACATTGATGGCCACATATCAAAATCAGGATATTCAACTCCTACTTCTTGTGGGTCTTTAGAAGAAATTAATCCATCCCATCCAAAATCCATATCAAACCTGAATCTAGTCCTTGGTTTATTGTATTTGTATTTTTTTAATTTAGATTTATCTCTAATAACTATAGTGAAATGATCATCGTTATCCTTAAAATGAATTCCGTAAAAATCATCATCGTTGTTGTATTTACCATTTTCAATTTCTTCTGATAAATTATTAACCTTTGTAGTATCTTGATCTATTTCAATGTTGTTTTCAGAAATTGATTCTAATTCTTTTTTTAAATCTTCATTTTCTTCTTTAAGTATCTCTAATTCTTCAATTGTAACTGTATCGTCGTTACTTATTTTTTTAGATTCAAATTCGCTTTCTTTAACTTTTTCAGTAGTTATTTCCTGAGCATTAATTATTCCTCCAAAAATAATAAAAGCAGATATCAGTAAATATTTAAGCTTCATAATTGTAATATTTTAGTTTAATACACTTTTAAGACGCATGTAAAAGTTAAATGTTGCTAAAACTTTGTGTTTTTATTTTTTTTAATAAAAACTTTGACATAAATATTGTAAACATAGTTACATAGTAGTAATATTGCATAACTTAAAAATATATTAAAATGAAAAAACTTCTAACCCTAGTTTTATTATTTATTACCATTTCTACATTTGCTCAAGATAAAATAATCAAGAAGAATGGGTATGTTATTAATTGTAAAGTTACCGAAATAGCTACCGATGAGGTTAAGTATTTCTATTCTGATAATCCCAAACTTATATTCGGAATAGATAAGGCTAAATTAGAAAAAGTTGAATTTAGCACAGGTGAAGTTATTGCTATAAAAAGCGATACTTTCATGGATGAAGAATACTACTCAAATCAAAAGAAACACGCATTAAAAATTGCTTTCTTATCTCCATTATTTGGACATACTGAATTAAGTTACGAACAATATATAAAACCTGGTAGATCTTGGGAAATGGCATTAGGAATTATTGGGTTAGGTATAGATACTTATGGTATTAATGCAAAAGGTGTTTACACAAAATTTGCATATAAGATGATGCGTAAACCTGATTACTATTCGCAGCGTATGCACTATTCACATATTCTTAAAGGTGCCTACATAGCTCCGGAATTAGCTTTACGTTTTGTATCCTATGATGATCCCTACAATGATTACTATGGAACATATGATGAAGATGCTAGATCGGAAGATTACGGGTTTGCACTTACAATGAAATTTGGTAAACAGTGGGTAATTGACGATGGTTTTATAATTGATTTATATTTTGGTGTTGGGTATGGTATAGGGGGAGAACAACAAAATGGACCAATTCCTTTTGGTTTTATTGCAGGGCCTTCAGAAATGCCACTGGCGTTCACAAGTGGACTTAGAATAGGTTGGGCTTTATAGTTTAAAAACATATAATTAGTAAAAATGATCGATTATAATCTATTTATATCGGTCATTTTCATTTTTAAAGTTTAAGTGAAAAAGATTTTTGATAATTATATTAAATAATATTTATACATGTTACTTTTACTACACAAAAAATATTATTTCAATGTATTACAACCCCGAACAAATAGTAAGTATAGCATCTAAGAATGCAGAGAAAAAGAATAAATACACATTTTCGCAAATATCTGTTTTAGGATTTTTAGGAGGAGCTTTTATTGCCCTTGGTGGTTTGTTAGCTTTAGTAGTAGGAGGATCAATGCCTGGTGTAGCATCTGAGAATCCAGGTTTAGTTAAACTTGTTTTTGGAGCATTATTTCCTTTAGGATTAATTTTAGTAGTTATTGTTGGAGCAGAATTGTTTACAGGTAATACTTCATATTTCGCATCTTCTGTGTTAGCTAAGAAATCGCAAATGAATCACTTAATTAGAAATTGGGGGTTAGTTTATTTGTGGAATTTTGTAGGAGCATTATTTGTAGCTTATTTTATAGCATATATTCCTGAAATATTAAAAGGAGATCAAGTTGAATTTTTAGATAAAATTGCAATTACTAAAGTAAATCAAACGTGGATATCTGCTTTTATGAAAGGTGTTGCATGTAATTGGTTAGTATCTTTGGCACTGTGGGCAGCAATATCAGCACAAGATGTAACAGGTAAAATACTTGGAATGTGGTTCCCAGTAATGGCTTTTGTAGCAATGGGGATGGAGCACAGTATTGCAAATCAGTTTTTTATTCCTCTAGCTATTTTTCATGGTTCACCAGTTACTTGGATGCAGTTTTTTATAGATAATTTAATACCTGTAACTTTAGGCAATATTGTTGGTGGAGGTGTACTTGTAGGCGGATTGTATTGGTTTGTTTACGATATAAAAGAAGATTTAAATTAGATATAATTCAGAATTTAAAAAAATTACAATGTCTAAAATACTTATTGAAAATATAAAAATATACGCTCATCACGGCTGTCTTAAAGAAGAGAATATTATAGGTTCTGATTACTTAATTGATTTAGAAGTTGATCTTGATTACTCAAAAGCTTCTGAAACAGATAATCTTATTCACACAGTTAGTTATGCTGATATAAATGTAGTTGTACACGAGGAAATGGCAATAATTTCGTGTTTGCTAGAACACGTTTCTCAAAGGATTATAGATAGAGTTTTAAAAGATTTTTCATTAATAGAAAAAGTAAAAATTAAACTTTCTAAAGTTAATCCTCCTATGGGTGGCGATGTAGAGAAGGTTTCGGTGGTAATGGAACAGGGGAGAATTTAATTAAAAAGTAACTAAAGTTATTGAGTACTTAGAGTTATGAGTGTATTTAGTTGTGAATACCAATACATCTAAGTTTCCCGAAGATTTTATGTTTCAACTTACAGAACAAGAGTTTAGTAACTTGAAATCGCAATTTGCGACATCTAGTTTTAACTCTAGCCACTCATAACTTCACGGACTTTAGGCACTTTTTAAACTTAAAACTATTTACAATGAATTTAGAACTACAAGAAGGAATACTTCACCAAGAAACAAAAATTGTTGGAAAAAATGACACTGCTGAATTTTATGGTTCGGGAAATTTAGAGGTTTTTGCAACTCCTGCAATGGTAGCTCTTATGGAATTTACTGCTCTAAAATCAGTTTCGGTATTAAAAGAAAAACACGGATTAGACACTGTGGGAATAGAAATTAACGTAAAACACATAAAAGCCACTCCACTTGGCGATACTATAAAATGTATTTCAAAACTAGTAAAAGTAGATGGTAGAGCTTTAGATTTCGAGATTGAAGCTTTCGACTCGGAAGGAAAAATAGGAATTTGTACTCATAAACGTTTTGTAATTGATCCTGTTAAGTTTATGGCTAAGTTGAGAAAATAAATATAGTATTTTACATCACTATATCCCAATTTGGTATATAGTAATTTTTATTTTAAATTTGCATAATGAGAATTATTGCTTTCAGAACTATAAGAGATTTTTTTGAGAAAGAAAAATATAAAGATTCAGAAGTGTCTTTGAGAGCATGGTATCATGATGTTAAAAACTCTTATTGGAATAATTCTAATGAGCTGAAACAACAATACAAAAATGCTAGTATTGTAGGAGATGGTAGAGTAGTTTTTAATATAAAAGGTAACGACTATAGACTTGTAGCAGCAATAGACTATGATTTTCAAGCAATTTTTATTCGATTTATTGGGACTCACAAGGAGTACGATAAAATTAATGTTAAAAATATTTAGTTATGGATATAAAACCAATAAAAACAGATATAGATTATACTAATACATTAAGTAGAATTGACGAATTATGGGGTTCAAAATCCAATACTGCCGAAGGAGATGAATTAGATATATTGATAACTTTGGTAGAAACATTTGAAATAAAGCATTATCCAATTACACCACCAGACCCTATAGATGCAATAAAATTTAGGATGGAACAAATGGGTATGACTAATGCTGATATGGTAAAATATTTAGGAAGCCAAAGTAGGGTAAGTGAGATTTTAAATAAAAAAAGAAACTTAACTCTAAATATGATAAAGAGTATTTATAAAGAGCTTAATATTTCACCAGAAGTACTTTTGGCTTAATTTCAATTAATTTTTTTGGTTCTACCCTTATTTGTGTGGAAGTTGTAATTTAGAATAGTCGTCATCTTGAGCAGAATTTCCTTTGTGCAACAAAAGGAAATGTAGTCGAAAGATCTATAGCAACAGTGATTACACAATGTGCTATTTGTGTAATAGACCTTTCGACTTCGCTTTGGCTCCGCTACCCATGACGACTTTGTAATTATCTCGCAAAGGCGCAGAGTCGCAAAGCTAATTTTCTTAGCGCCTTGGCGACTTTGCGAGACTCAAATCGTCATTAGCTCATTGGAATTTTTTTTGAGAAAAAAACTTAGGTCTCAAGGTGACGATTGTTCCACAACATTCAGGGTAGAACCATTTTTTTTATATCAAGTTTTCAACTTTCATACTTGTTCTATTTTTTTCATCTCAATTGTTTTCTCAAACAAATGACGATGCAATAAATGCACAACATTATTTCAATAAAGGAGAATATAAATTGGCAATTCCTTATTACAAAAGTCTACTTGAAGCTAATCCTAGAAATAGTTTTTTTTATCAGAATCTACTACAATCATTTTTAAAACTTAAAGAGTATAACTCTGCCGAGAGTCTAGTAATACCAAATACGATATGAAATGGCGTTTAAATAAATTGGAATATATTTTTATTTAGCTAAGCAAATTTCATCTGTATAGCCGTAGTTATGGATATGAAATTTAATGAGGAAAAAGAAAAATGATTTATAAATGTCATTTCATGTTATTTTTGGTATAATACCTACCTCTAAATACTTGGTTATCATAATTTAAAACATATTTAGTTCTTAATTAGAGAACTTTATTTACCTTTGCTGTATATTTATTTTCAATGGATAGAATTATAGCAAAGCGAACCCTTAGATTATTTTGGGAAAAACACGATGATAGTGAGCAATACCTAAAAACTTGGCATGAAACTGCTAGGATTTCAAACTGGAACTCACCTGCTGATGTTAAAAGTACTTATGCAAATGCAAGTATATTGAAAAACAGTAGAGTAGTTTTTAACATAAAAGGAAATTCGTATAGGTTGATTGTAAAATTCAATTATCAAAGACAATGGGCTTTCATTAGGTTTATAGGTACACATACTGAGTATGATAGAATTAATGCAGAAACAGTATAAAAAACAGTAATTATGAAAATACATCCAATTAAAACAGAGATAGATTACAATAAATCACTTGAAAGATTAGAAGTTATTTTTGATGCTTTACCCGATTCTAAAGAAGGAGATGAAGCAGAGGTTTTAGCTATGCTTATAGATAATTACGAAAATAAACATTATCCTATTGATGCTCCAGATCCAATTGAAGCAATAAAAATACGAATGGAAGAAATGGACATGAAACAAAAGGATTTGATAGGTGTAATAGGTGGTAAAAGTAGAGTTTCTGAAGTATTGAATAAGAAGAAAAAACTAACTGTTGAAATGATAAGAAACTTAGAAGAAACACTGAGTTTATCGGCTTCAATTTTAGTTAATAATTATCAGCTCTCTGATAATTAATTTTAGCAAGTATAAATCTTCAAATCATATACTTATCAAGTTTTCAACTTTCATACTTGTTCTATTTTTTTCTTCTCAATTGTTTTCGCAAACAAATGACGATGCAATAACTGCACAACATTATTTCAATAAAGGAGAATATAAATTGGCTATTCCATACTACAAACAATTATTAGTTTCCAACCCTAGTAATCAAATTTTTTATCAAAATTTATTATTGTCATTTGTTAAAACCAATCAATTAAATTCTGCTGATAGCATGGTTAACGTTATGATAAATAAGTTTGATTATCGTGCTGTTTATAATGTAGATTTAGGTTACATATACAAGAAAAAAGGAAGTTCTAAAAATTCAAATAAACAATACAACAGAGCACTCGAAAAAGTAAAATCACATCCAAATTTAGCATACAGCACAAGTAATCAGTTTCAGATTTACCTCGAAACTAGATGGGCATTGCGAACATATCAAATAGCAGAAAAACAAAACCCTAAACTTAACTTTTCTATTCAAAAAGCAAATTTGTATGGCGAGTTAGGAATGGTTGATAGCATGCTTTACGGTTATTTTGAGGTAATAGAAAAACAACCAGAACGCAAAAGTTCTATTCAACGTTACTTGAGTAATTTCCTGAAACAAAATTCATCACCCGAAATGGGAGATAAGGTAAAAACTACACTTCTAGTAAAATCACAAGAAACAAACAACCCTGCTTTTACCGAGTTGCTTTTGTGGTATTTTGTAGAAAAGAAAAAATATAGTTCAGCATTTACACAAGCAAAATCTCTTTATAAAAGAAATTATACTGGTTTAAATTTAATTCAGCAATTGGGAGAAGATGCTATAAAAGAAAATCAGATTCCTGTTGCCGAAAAATATTTCAATTACATTAGAGAAGAAGATGCAAACGGAATAAGTTATTTCCTTGCTACAAAATCGTTACTTGAACTACAAGACAAAAAGCTCAAAAACAAAATGAGCGATGAAGAAATAATTATAGAATACAAAGAAGCGTTAACAAAAACTACCCTCAGTAACGAGCATTTCGATTTGATTTTGAGTTACTCACATTTTATAGCTTTCCATAAAGGAAAAACAAACGAAGGATTACAAATTTTAGAAAAATATACAAAACCTTATAAAAATCATGATAATATTACGGCTCGTAAATATTTGCTAGAAGGCGATATTTATCTTTTACAACAAGAGTTTACAAAATCTTTTTTGGCTTATCAGAAAGCAGAAACTTGGACAAACGAACAAATAATATCTGACGAAGCAAAGTTTAAAGGAATAAAAGTAGCCTACTACAAAGGCGATTTTAAATGGGCACAAGCACAGAGTAAGGTTCTTAAAAAATCAGTCTCTAAGTGGTATGCAAACGATGTAGTAGAGTTATTTATGATGCTTCAAAACAGTTATAGTTCTGATAGTAGTGAGGTAGCTTTAAAACTATATGTAAAAGCCGATTTACTTAAAATGCAAAGCAAAAATGACTCTGCTTATGCTTACTACAATCAATTAATTAAGAGTTTCCCCAATCATTATTTAGTACCAACTTCAATATTTTATCAGTCGGAAATACTTACAGAATCTTTGGCTTACAATACCGCAATAGAGACTTTAAAATCACTTTATAAAAAATATCCTAACAATAACCTTAGTCCACTTGTACTATTGCGATTAAGCGAAGTATATTTGCAAAAGTTAAAAAACAAGGGTGATGCTAAAATTTGGCTTAAAGAGTTAATGGTTAAGTTTCCTGATGACCCCCTAGCCCAAGAAGCTAGGGAGATGTATAAGAAAAGCCTTTAGCAATTGGCTTCTAGCTATTAGCTAAGTTTCTATGAATTTACACGCCAATGGCCAAGAGCTAAAGGCCAAATCAAAGATTCATGAACACCTCATTTTAAATATTCGTGAACTAAAAGCAATTAAGAGAAATGAAAAAAGTACTTTACAACATAACTTACAACGTTGACGAGAGTGTATTAGAAGATTGGCTAACGTGGATGAAATCAGAATTTATCCCTAAACTTATAACAACCCCGTATTTTGAGTCTGCCAATATGGTTAAGATTTTAGTAGAAGAAGAAATGGGAGGAACGTCTTACGCAGTAATGTACAAGTCTCCTAGCCTAGAAATACTAGAAGATTTTGTTGTTAATTACAGTTCAGAATTCAACAAAGTATTATCAGATAAATTTGGTCAGAAAGTATTAACTTTTATGACATTATTAGAAGAAGAATTTTCGGTTTAGATAACAATTTACTTTTTTATTTTTGTCCCAACCCTAAAGGAAGTCAAATAACAGATAATGTAGTTTTTTATAATTATTTCACCCTTTAGGGTTTGGGGAAATAAATAATTATAAAAATATCAATTATTACAGTAAAATAGAAAAAAAGCAACATGTATAAAGTAAAAGCTAAAAAACGTTTCGGTCAGCATTTCTTAACAGACGAGAACATTGCACGTAAAACTGCTGAAAGTGTCACTCTAGAAGGTTACAAAAATGTTTTAGAAATTGGACCTGGAATGGGAATGCTTACAAAATACCTAATAGAGAAACCAATTAACCTAAAAGTTGTTGAGCTCGATAGAGATTCTGTAGAATATCTACAAGCACATTTCCTTAAACTTAGCACCAGTATTTTTTCGGGAGACTTTCTTAAAGAGGACTTAAAGACTTACTTTGGAGATGAGAAGTTCGCAATTGTTGGAAACTTTCCTTACAATATTTCTAGTCAAATACTTTTTAAAGCTTTGGAATACAGAGATCAAGTGCCAGAAATAGGAGGGATGTTTCAGAAAGAATTGGCAGAGCGAATTGCATCGCCACACGGAAACAAAACTTACGGAGTAATTTCTGTTTTACTTCAAGCTTTCTACGATATTGAATACTTGTTTACTGTAGAACCAAACGTTTTCAATCCACCACCAAAAGTAAAATCGGCGGTGATAAGATTACGCAGAAATAATAAAAAGGAACTTGGTTGCGATGAAAAACTGTTTATCAGAACTGTGAAACAAGCTTTTAGTACTCGTCGTAAAACATTGCGGAATTGCCTAAAATCTATGCAACCAAACGAAACTGTTTTAGCTTCAGATTACATGAGCAAAAGAGCAGAACAGTTAAGTGTAGAAGACTTTATTACATTAACAAATATGATGGAATAAGATGATAACAGATATCACATCAGAGTTCATAGAGGAGCTAATAGACCTTATTGAAAGTAAAAGCAATAAGAAAATAATTGATAAACTCAAGGATTTCCACCCGGCCGATATTGCCGAGATTATGGACGATCTTTCTTTTGAGCAAGCCATTTATGTCTTCGAATTGATGGATGACGATATTGTATCTGATATAATTGTTGAGCTAGAAGAAGATGTAAGAGAACGTATTCTTCGTCGTCTTTCATCAAAAAGGATAGCATCAGAATTAATAGACGATCTTGATACCGATGATGCTGCCGATATTCTTGCTGAACTTCCTGAGAAGAAAAAGCAAGAAGTAATATCAGAAATAGAAGACGTAGAGCACGCAGCCGATATTGTTGAGCTACTGCGCTACGATGAGGATACTGCCGGTGGACTTATGGCAAAAGAGTTGGTTCAGGTAAACGAAAACTGGATGATACTTACTTGTGTTAAAGAAATGCGTAGGCAAGCCGAAAATGTAGACAGAGTACATTCTATTTATGTTGTAGACGATGATGAAAAACTATTGGGAACACTCTCTTTAAAAGAGTTATTAACAACATCCACAAAAACACCAATTAAAGAAATTTATAAAAAAGATGTACTTTTTGTCGAAGTAAACGAAGAAGCAGAGGAAGTAGCCATAATGATGCAGAAATATGATTTGTTCGTAATTCCTGTAGTGGATGAAATAGGTAGGCTAGTGGGTAGAATTACTATAGATGATGTTGTAGACGTTATTGTAGAAGAGGCAGAGAAAGATTACCAAATGGCATCGGGTATTTCGCAAGACGTAGAATCGAGCGATTCGGTTTGGCATTTGCTTCGCGCACGATTTCCTTGGTTACTAATTGGCTTAGTAGGTAGTTTAACATCAGGTCATATTATTGGACTATTCGACGGTTTTATTCAGCAATATATACTACTAATTACCTTCATACCATTAATAGCGGCAATGGGCGGTAACGTAGGAGTACAATCATCGGCAATTATAGTGCAAGGGTTGGCAAATAACACCATTAGAGATGGTGGCTTGTTTAAGCGAATCATCAAAGAAATAGCACTTAGTTTAAGTATAGGAATAGTTTTATCGGTAATAATATCGCTGTATGTTGTAACCCAAAAAGACCCACTAATTTACGCCCTCATAATTAGCACAGCACTTACTGTAGTGGTAGTAATAGCCGCACTTATAGGCACAATTGTACCACTTGCATTAGACAAGTACGATATTGACCCAGCCATAGCAACAGGCCCATTTATAACCACAACCAACGATATATTAGGAGTATTTATTTACTTCAGTATTGCAACAATGTTTTTACATTAATTTTTAGAGAACCTAATCCAGCTGTACGTTTATACGCTTCATTACAAAAAACTATTTGCAAATTTTTTGCAATGGTCTTTTCGCAAGCTTGATTTTGAAGAAAGCGAAGGCTTGACTTTGAAAAAATTATTTCTTACTAATTTTCTTTGTTACTGTTGTACCTTCTGTCTCTATAAGGATAGTGTAAACTCCAATTGGATATTTTTCCATATCAAGTCTAATTTTATTACTATTAGACGATGTTTCTATTATCATTCTTCCATTAATATCAATAATCTTAATATTTAATATATTCCCAGAATCGTTGCTTATATATAAGTTTGATTTTGTTGGATTTGGATAAATAGATATATCATTTGCTTTAAGTGATTTTTCTGATAATGATGCTGTAATTTCAAAATCATTACTATTGAAAGTTAAATTATAA
>JADGDT010000162.1 GCA_016744755.1 Ichthyobacteriaceae bacterium
GATTTTATTGGTCCTATACCAGATACAAAATGGCTAAAAGTTCAAAGCTCAAAGCTCAAAGCACATTATTATGGCTCTATAACAAACGAAAGTAAGATAAAAGAAATACTACATAATTCCGATGTATTAATATCTCCTAGTTGGAGCGAAGGCATGCCAACAGTAATATTAGAAGCCATGGCAAGTGGTTGTGCAATTATAGCAACCAATGTAGGAGCAGTAGCCGAACAGGTAGATAAAACAAATGGTTGGTTGATAGAAGCAGGTAATAAAAATCAATTAAAAAAATCTATTTTATCAGCAATTAATATATCTGATAAAAAATTATTAGAAATGAAAAAAGCATCGGTAAAAAAAATAAGCAAAAAATTTCTTTGGGATGATGTAATAAAATCAACAATAGAAAAATTAAAAGGTTAATTTTTTTATCTAAGAAAATAATAATGATGTAGAGCCTATGTATGCATCGCCCCTTCAGGGCTTCAAATTTTAACACTACCTATATTGCATAGTATTTCGTTTCACTCCATACCATGCAATAAAGTATCGGGGCTTTGCCCCTTTAAACAAAAGCTCCAAAGGAGCGAAACATATTGGCATGGGATGAGCAATGCGAATCCTATGTTTTAGGGAAAAGGAGCATATCGGCATGGGATGAGAGAATCGAATCCCATGTTTTAGGTAAAGGAGAAATACATACAAAAACGAATATAAATAAAATTGCAAAACCCAAATTAATACCGTAATTTTAAACTTTAAATTTACTTTAACGGTATTAATGAATTTATTATGATAACTAGATTTAAAGAAACTACAATACTTAAGATGCTGAAATATTATCCTGTTGTGGGTATAATAGGTCCTCGTCAGGTTGGTAAAACCAGTATTAGTAGGTTGGTACAAAAAACAATTGATAGGCCAACTGTTTATTTAGATTTAGAAAACCCTAGGGATATTGCTAAGCTTCAAGATCCTGTGCTGTATTTCGAAGATAATATAGACAAATGTATTATTTTGGATGAAGTACAAAATATGCCTGAATTATTTCCTGTGCTTCGTTCTATGGTAGATGCTAATCGTGTGCCAGCTAGGTTTATTATTCTTGGATCAGCTAGTCCTCATTTAATTAGAAGTTCATCAGAAACACTTGCCGGACGAATTTCTTATGTAGAGCTATCTACTTTAAATATTACAGAAATCAGTAAAGAAAACAGATTCGAAAAACTGTGGCTACAAGGAGGTTTTCCCGATGCATACTTTATGCCCGATGGCGAAATGGCAATAAATTGGCAACTGAATTATATAAAAACATATGTAGAAAGAGACTTGCCAAATTTGGGTTTAAATGTAGATAAAAAAGTACTGAATAAATTATTTCAGATGCTATCTCATATTCATGGCAACTTGATTAACTACAATAATCTTTCAAAATCTCTGCTATTGAGCTCTGTAACAATAAAAAAATATATTTCATTTTTTGAAGGAGCATTTTTAATAAGGCAGTTAATGCCTTTTCATACCAATATTAAAAAAAGGCTTGTAAAATCGCCAAAGGTATTTTTTAGAGATAGTGGAGTGTTACATTATTTACAAAATATTACCGATAAAGAAGATTTATACGGCAACCCGCTATTAGGCAATTCGTGGGAAGGGTTTGTAATAGAACAGATAATTCAGTTATTACCCGAAAAATACCAATATTATTTTTATAGAACTCACGATGGTGCTGAGTGTAATTTGGTAATTGCAAAATCGCAAATCCCAATAATGTCTATTGAAATAAAATATACATCTTCACCAAAATTAACCAGAGGAACAACAATTGCATTTGAAGACCTACAATCTGACAATAACTTTATAATCACCCCCAATAGCGATGACTACCTTTTAAGAAAAGATGTACGAGTATGTAACCTGTACGATTTTGTAACTAAGTATTTAGTAGGGTTAAAATAATTTTAGAAATATATGTATAGTTAAACACATCGCCCCTTCAGGGCTTTAAATTTTAACACCACCCATATTGCATAGTATTTCGTTTCACTACATATCATGCAATAAGGTATCGGGGCTTTGCCCCTTAAAAAAAAGTTCCAAAGGAGCGCCACATATAAGCATGGGATGAGGGAATCTAATCCTATGTTTTAGGTAAAAAAAACTCCAAAGGAGCGAAACATATTGGCATGAGATGAGCAAAGCGAATCCTATTTAAAAAAAGAGAGGAGAGTAAAACACAAAACTACATTTTTACCTTGCTAATATAAAACTTAGCTTTAGATTTGCAAGGATATGATTAAGCGAATTAGTGAAAAACATTTAATAAAACTGCTTGAATATTTCCCTGCTGTTGGAATATTAGGAGCACGTCAGGTAGGTAAAACTACATTAGTAAAAGAGATTGCTGGTAAATTAGATTTAGATACTATTTATATTGATTTAGAATCAACTTCTGATTTAGTTAAACTTACCGAACCAGAATTGTACTTCAAAAATAATGAGGATAAATGTATTATTATAGATGAAGTACAACGAGATAAGAGTTTGTTTCCTATAATAAGGTCGGTAATAGACAGTAAAAAACGACCTGCAAGATTTATTTTACTTGGCTCTGCATCGCCAGAGTTAATTAGAGATACTTCGGAATCATTAGCAGGTAGGATTGCATATATTGATTTGAACCCCTTTCATATTGAAGAATTATTATATGAAAATATATTTAATCATTGGGTAAGAGGAGGTTTTCCACTTTCGTATTTAGCTCCCGATGATTTTTTCTCTAACGAATGGAGAAATAATTTTATTAGAACATATATAGAAAAGGATTTACCTCTTTTAGGGTTAAAAGTTCCTTTCCCTATTTTTTGGAAGTTCATTAATATTTTGGCTCATGTAAATTCTGAAACAATAAATTACAGTAATATTTCTAAATCGTTAGAGTTAACAATTCCAACAATTAATAAATATATAGATTTTTTGAAACAAGCATTTCTTATTAGAAAAATTCAACCATACCATGCTAATGTAAAAAAACGATTAGTAAAAACCCCTAAGCTTTATTTTTCGGATACAGGATTATTACATAGCCTGCTAAATATACACGATTATCAAAGTTTAGAGATGAATGTGTATTTGGGTAACTCATGGGAAACGTATGTAGTAAACCAAATCTCAATCATTTTAAAAAAGGATTATAATTTATTTTTTTATAGAACTAGAGCTGGAGCAGAAATAGATTTATTAATTGAAAAATCAGGAGTAGTTTATAAGTCAATAGAAGTAAAATATACAAATTCGCCCAAATTAAGCAAGGGTAATATAAATGCTTTTAACGATGTAGAGGCAAAGCAAAACATTGTTGTAACCCCTAATTCCGATAATTTCGAGATGCATAAAGGAATATATGTGATGTCTTTAAAGCACCTTATTAAAATGTTAATTACAGAAGGTTTTACAGAGTAAATTATAAAGTACCTTAAATCCGCAAATGGATTTATATTACAAAACTGTACTGCACGCTATCATTGGCAATGCTCATAAAAACTTACTCACCGTATCTATGGATACGTCTGCGTTACTTTTTCTTGTGCTACACCAATGACAACATACATTACAGCTTTTCATAACGAAACCACTTGCGGATTTAAGGAAGTAATAAAAATGGTTCTACCCTTATTTGTGTGGATTTTCTAATTTAGAACATATTCATATTGAGCGGAATTCCCAAAGTAGCTTGCCCTGAGCGTAGTCAAATTGGAAACAAAGGGAATGTAGTCGAAATATCTATAGCAACAGTGATAACGTTATATAAGCTATTTTATAATAGACTACATTCGGATATGGTTCGGCTCTGGTTCGGCTCCGCTCACCAACCACGCTCACCAACCACGCTCACCAACCACGCTCAAGATGACGATTATTCCACAACATTCAGGGTAGAACCATAAAAATGCAAAAGATTATTTTGGTAATGGCTCAGAAGGTAGAATTATAAAATAAAAAGGAGAAAAAGCATTAGAAATAATAAAAAAAGAACACAACCCAAAATATGAGGCTGAGTTTTTGGAAGAGATTTATGCTAACGCAATTAACTAGAGTTTTACTTATACCAGCTGTAAGTGTCGTAAATATATAAAAGTTTTACTTATAAGTAAAACTTTTATATATTTACTAAAATTAATTACTTATGAGTGTAATATATAGAGCCACATATCTAGATAAAATAAAACCATTTATTAATAAAAACTTAATAAAGGTTTTTATAGGTCAGCGTAGAGTAGGTAAGTCTTATATAATGCAAATGACCAGCAATTATATAAGATTGCATAATGCAGATTCAAATATTATTTATATAGATAAGGAGCAGTACGAGTTTGATTCAATTTCCGATTATCATAGTTTAATAAACTATGTAGAACAACATTTAGATAAGGCATGTAAAAATTATCTTTTCATTGATGAGGTTCAGGAAATAAAAGAATTTGAAAAGGCCTTACGTCATTTTCAGAATAAAAAAATTGCAGATATATATTGTACAGGTAGTGATGCTGAAATGCTTTCGGGAGAACTTGCAACTTTGCTGAGTGGCAGATATATAAGTATAGAAGTAAACACGCTTTCGTATATTGAATTTTTAGAATTCCATAGATTAGAAGATATTGATGAAAGCTTGTATAAATATTTGAAATGGGGAGGATTACCCTATCTAAAAAATCTTATAAAAGAAGATGAAGTTATATTTGATTATCTATCTAATATTCTTTATACTATTTTATACAAAGACATATTGTACAGGTACAAAATTAGAAATGTAGATTTTTTTGATAGATTAATTAAATATATAGCATCAAATACAGGTAATTTAATTACGGCTAAGAAAATAAGTGATTATCTAAAATCTCAAAAAGTTGACATTTCGTCCAAAGTAATTCTGTCTTACTTACATTATCTTCAAAATGCATTTTTAGTTTATAAACTTCCTAGATTTGATGTAAATTCAAAAAAAGTATTTGAGATAAATGATAAATATTTTTTCGAAGATTGGGGTTTAAGAAATGCTTTGTTAGGCTTGGGGCAATTTTCTATACCAGATACGTTAGAAAATGTTGTATTTTCTCATTTAAAACAGCTTGGTTATAAGGTTAGTGTTGGCGTTCTTAAAAATTTAGAAATTGATTTTGTTGCTACAAAATCAAATAAAGTAATATATGTACAAGTTGCTTATATAATTACCGATGATAAAGTAAAAGAAAGAGAATTTGGCAATTTACTATTAATAAAAGATAACTTCCCAAAGTATGTAGTAAGTTTAGACCCTGTGCAAATAGCAAACCATAAAGGAATAGTTCATTTGCATCTGCGTAATTTTCTTTTAAAGGATGATTTATGATAATAAAATGATTTTATGTAAATAGAAGAACAATATTACGTGATTTGGATGTACTGCAAAAAGAAGATAAAATAAAACGTATTGGAGGTAGAAAAAGTGGTAGTTGGGTAATCTATTAATAATTGTAGAGCCTATGTATCATGCGTAAGCTGTACCGCACGAGAAATAATAATAAATATTTAAACACATCGCCCCTTCAGGGCTTCAAATTTTATTATTATCTATATTGCATGGTATTTCGTTTCACTCCATACCATGCAATAAAGTATCGGGGCTTTGCCCCTTAGATAAAAGCTTCAAAGGAGCGAAACATATCGGCATGGGATGAGAGCATCGAAACCCATGTTTTAGGAAAA
>JADGDT010000163.1 GCA_016744755.1 Ichthyobacteriaceae bacterium
TAAACCAAGGTTTTTCGGGAGGAGAGAAAAAGAGAAACGAAATTTTCCAGATGGCTATGCTAGAGCCAACTCTTGCTATTTTAGATGAAACAGATTCTGGACTTGACATTGATGCTTTGCGTATTGTTGCCAATGGTGTTAACGACCTTAGATCTCCTGAACGCTCTGCAATAGTAATTACTCACTACCAACGTTTGTTAGACTATATTATTCCTGACTTTGTACACGTACTTTACGAAGGACGAATAGTGAAAACTGGAGGTAAAGAACTTGCTATAAAGCTAGAAGAAAAAGGTTACGATTGGATTAAAGCTGAAATTGAAACTGGAAATAATTAACAATGAACAATTAATAATGAACAATTAACAATGAAAAAATTGAAAATTGAACATCGATAATTGATAATTGAAAAAATATGAGTTTAAAAGAAAAAATTGTTTCTACTTACCGTTCTTTTGAAGAAGCTGTTTCTGGTAATTCTAAAGTTGCTGATATTAAAAATAAAGCAATAGCAGTTTTCGAAGAAAAAGGTTTCCCTACATCAAAAGAGGAAGATTGGAAATATACAAGTTTGAAATCATTGCTTAAAGTGGACTACTGTGTAGTACCTACAGAAAACAAAGAAGTTGAACTATCCGATATAGAAGAATATTTTATAGATGCAGATAGCTATAAGGCTGTTATTGTTGATGGATTTTTTAGCAATAAATTATCTGCAATTGATACAGATAAAATTACAGTTTCATCTATGCAAAATGCCATGGATATAAATTCTGATTTGGTTCTAAGTCATCTATCAAAAATTGCTCCTACAGATAATAGTATGGTTGCTTTAAACACAATTAGTCATGCTGATGGTGTTTTTATCAACATCCCAAATAATATAATTCTAGATAAACCAATTCAGATTCTACATATTGCAACGGGTAATTCTGGCGAGACATTGGTTCAGCCTAGAAACCTAATTGTAGTTGGAAAAAATGTAGATGCCAAAGTAATTGAGCGTCATCAAAGTATTACAGAAAATAGCATTTTCACTAATACGGTAACAGAAATATCTGTCGACGAAAATTCTCATTATTACCATTACAAGGTTCAGAATGATAAGAATAATGCCAGTTTAGTTGATAGTACTTTTGTTGCTCAAAACCGTTACAGCAATACCTATGTGGATACTTTCTCTTTTGGAGGTAATATTACACGTAATAATTTAGCTTTTGCTCTAAACAACGAAAATGCTGTTGCAAACCTTAATGGAATTTCATTACTGAATGAGACTCAACAAGTAGATAATTTTACTTTTGTTGACCATAAAGTACCAAATTGCGATAGTCACGAACTGTACAAAGGAATTTACGACGATGCTTCGAGAGGAGTTTTCACAGGTAAAATCATGATTCGCAAGGATGCACAAAATACAAATGGAAACCAGCAAAACAACAATTTAGTACTTTCGGAAAAAGCGCAAATCAGTACAAAACCTCAACTAGAGATTTATGCTGATGATGTTAAAGCTAATCACGGTTGTACGATTGGACAACTAGATAACGAAGCTTTATTCTTTATGCGTTCTAGAGGTATTTCAGAAAAAGAAGCAAAAGCTTTGTTGATGTATGCCTTTGCTAGCGAAGCATTAAAAAATGTGAAAATTAAAGAATTAGAAACTCTAATCAATAAATTCATTGCCAATAAACTTGGTGTTGATTTAGAATTTGGGGAATAATACCACATTACGAAAATAACTATTTAAGGTCTTAAGAATTTACTTCTTGAGACCTTTTTGCGTTAAAAAATATTCAAATGCAAAAATTAAGTTAAAATCAACATAATACTTTCATACACACAAAAGATATATTTACATTTGATTCTATATTCTACCTTAACCCATAATAAAAATTTAATTTCAAATTAATTATTTATCAAATGAAAAAAAGCTTGCTCTTTGCATTTTTTGTATCGATTACAATTTCGATTCAAGCGCAACAAATCAAATTTGAAGAGTACAATCTAGATAACGGATTGCATGTAATTCTTCACCAAGACAACTCGGCTCCTGTAGTTGCAGTTTCAGTTTCTTACCATGTAGGTTCAAAAAACGAAGACTCTACTCGTACTGGTTTTGCACACTTTTTCGAACATTTATTATTCGAAGGCTCTGATAATATAGGAAGAGGAGAATATTTTAAATATGTTGAAAATAATGGTGGTCAAAACAATGCAAATACTAATATAGACAGGACTTACTACTACGAGGTTTTCCCTTCAAACAAATTAGAAATTGGTCTTTGGTTAGAATCAGAAAGAATGATGCATGCCAAAATTGATACAATTGGAGTTAATACACAACGTGAAGTTGTAAAAGAAGAGAAGAGATTAAACTACGACAATGTAGCCTATAGATCGTTTATTGGTGAAACTGCAAAACGTATGTTCAAGACACATCCTTACCGTTGGACAACAATAGGATCTATGGATCACTTAAACGAAGCTCAACTAGGTGAATTCATGGAATTCTATAATACGTTTTATGTTCCAAATAATGCAGCTTTAACAATTGCTGGCGATATAGATATTAATCAAACAAAAAAATGGATAGAAGAGTACTTTGGTCCAATTAAAAAAGGTACTCATAAAATAAATAGACCTAACATTATAGAACCATTATTGGTATCGGAAGTTGTAGATACAATTCACGATCCTAATGTTCAGATTCCCGCAGTAATGATTACATACCGTACACCGAAACAGACAGACAAAGATGCTTATGTAATGAGGTTTATTAACGATATACTTTCTAACGGTGCTAGTTCTAGAATTTACAAGGAAATTGTAGACAAAGAACAATTGGCAATGCAATCGGGTAGTTTTGTTATGGATGGCGAAGACTATGGAAGAATTACATTTTACGGAATATTGGCACAAGAAAAAAGTATGGATGGTTTATTAGATGCCATAGATAAAGAAATTGCAAAAATGCAAACAACCCTTATTACTGGTAAGGAATACGAAAAGGAAATGAATCAACTAGAATTAGGTTTTGTTTCGAAGAACAGAACTATGCGAGGTGTTTCTGAATCCTTATCTGATTATTATATGTTTTTCCACAACACTAACCTTATTAATACCGAAATAGATAAATATAGAGGTATTACTAAGCAAGATATTAAGCGTGTTGCTACAAAATATTTAAATAAAAACAACAGAGTCGTATTATTCTACTATCCTAAAAAATGAGATTCAAAATGAAAAAAATATTTTCGATAGCGTTTATATTACTAATGTCATCAGGTATAAATGCACAAATAGATAGAAGTCAACAACCAAAATCTGGAGATGCTCCCGAGATTAAACTTCCTGAAGCTAAAATTTGGGAGACAAAAAATGGATTAACAGTAATTGTTGTGGAAAACCATAAATTACCAACAGTTAACTTCAGCATGAAATTTGACTACGATCCTATTCTTGAAGGTAAAAAGACAGGAGAAACAAGTGTTTTTGGGGCTATGATGGGAGCTGGAACAACAACAAGAAATAAAGAAGACCTAAATGAGAGTATAGAAATTCTTGGTGCAAGATTAAATACATCAGCTAGTAGCGTTGGAGTATCAACTCTTAAAAAGAATTACAAAGAGGCATTCGAAATATTTGCTGATGTTATTTTAAATCCAAGTTTTCCACAAGAAGAATTTGACAAAGAAATTAAACAAACTCTTACTGGACTTGAAGCAAACGAGAAAGATAACAAAGCAGTTTCTAAAAGAGTGCAAGATGCAATTCTTTACGGATCAAATCACCCTTATGGAGAAGTTACAACCCCCGAAACAGTAAAAAATATTAAGTTAGAGGACACTAAAAATATTTATGCTACATACTTTAAACCAAACATAGCTTACTTGGTTGTAAATGGTGATATCTCTAAAAAAGAAGTTAAGAAATTAGTTAAAACTTACTTCAAAAAATGGGAGTCAGGAGAAGTTCCAACTCATAAATATAATGAGCCAAAGAACCCTACAAAAACAGAGATAAATTTTGTAAACATGGACGCTGCTACTCAGTCGATAATCTCTATTGTTAACCTCGAAAACCTGGAATCATCAAGCCCAGATTACTTTGCTGCTAGAGCTGGAAATACAATTCTTGGAGGTAGTGCAACAGCAAGATTATTTATGAATCTTCGCGAAGACAAGGCATATACTTACGGTGCATACAGTAGCCTAGGATCTGGTAAACTAACTTCTAAATTCTATGCAGGAGCAAGTGTTAGAAATGAAGTAACAGACAGTGCTGTTGTTCAGTTTATATACGAAATCAATAAGATAAGAAATGAGGAAGTAACAGTAGAGGAACTAAATAAACAGAAGAATTCCTTATTTGGATCTTTCGCTATGAGTTTAGAATCTCCTTCAACAATTGCACGTTTCTACCTTAACGAACAGATACTTGGATTACCAGAAGGATACTATGCAAATTACCTTAAGGAAGTAAACAAAGTACAACCAAGCGATGTAAATAAAGCTTTAAATAAATATGTTCTACCTGAAAATTCAAGAATAATAATTGTAGGTAAAGCTGTTGATGTTATTCCTGGGTTAAAAAAACTTGGTTATAAAATAAACTACTTCGATGTTTATGGCAGACCTACTGTGGCTCCTTCTATGGCTAAGCCTATTCCTGTAGGAGTAACTGTTGCTACAATTATTGATGATTATGCAGATGCAATTGGTGGCACAAAGTCTCTAAATAAAATAAAAACTCTTGATCAGGATTTCTCTATGCAGATGGGACCTTATGCAATAGATGGGAATATCAAAAAAATGGCTCCACATTCTCAGAAAATGGAGATGAAAATGCAGGGTCAAGTGATAATGAAAAATGTATTTGATGGTAAAAAAGGTTACATCATGGCTCAAGGTCAAAGGATGCCTTTTGATGATAAGCAAACTAAATCAGCTTTAGGATCTAATACAATTATGCCGTGGTTGTATTTTGGAGATAAAAAATACAATGCTACGCTAGAAAGTATTATTCCCGTAGAAGATAGCGAAGCATACAAAATGAAAGTTACCATTGGCGATGAGGTTTCTTTCTTCTATTTTGATGTAAACTCTAAGTTGCTAATTCAACAAGAAAATGTAAAAGAGGTAAATGGACAGAAAATGTCAGAAATAACAAACTTGAAAAATTACAAAGAACATGAAGGAGTTAAATTCCCAATGACACTACAAGTTAAAGCAGGTCCTCAAGTAATGGAAATGAACGTTAAAACTGTTATAATAAATAAGGGAGTTAAAGCTTCTGATTTTAAGTAGAAGAGTTATACTTTCTCAATAAAATTAAAGGCTGAACGGTTACTCGTTTAGCCTTTGCTCTTTAGTTTCTCCCTTATTTGTGTGTAAATTAATAAATAATCGGCATTAGGACTGGAGCTTGTGGATCTACCTTTCGCGGTAGACAGGATGGAGAAATCTCTGTTTGAGAAGTAGTTGTTTTTCTTTCCAATGGGATCTATCCACTCCTATATTCAGTAGAGATGACGCACACTAAACTTATCATTCCTCAGGGTAAGAAGTAATCTCTCTAATTCGCTTGTAAAGAGGCTCTAGTTTATCGAACATTTTCAGGTATACACATTCGTAAAGCTCTTTGTAAATCTTGGCATTTTCTTTGTTTGGCAAAAAAGTATCGGCATAACTAACCATATTTTTAGTTGCATCTTCAAG
>JADGDT010000034.1:0-7383 GCA_016744755.1 Ichthyobacteriaceae bacterium
TTTAAAGCCCCAGAAACCTTCACCTTTCCAGTTGCATATCCTCTTATTTTGCTAAAAAGATTTTCAGTAAATATGTTTATGAAGTTTAATTTTAATTTTTCTAGATCTGCGTCTATATCAATCTTTGGTTTCTTTCCAGATAAATCTACAACACCTGAAGCATTTAGTGATTTAATGTCATTCCTAACCATACTTATATTGGTACTGTAGACAGCATTGTTTTTAGCACTACGCATATCTATACTCAAATCTCCCATGTAATCTGAGTTAAAGATCAGACTATCTACTGTAAGGTTTGCAACTGGTCTAATATCTTTACCTTGTACACTCACAGATAAATCTGCATTCATTAGCCCCTGAAACTTGAACTTAAAATCATCTTTAATTAGGTCTTCTAAGTTTACATTTTCGACGTGTGCGAAATACTTTTGTCCGACATTATCTTTATTACCGTGAATGAGAATAGACTGTTGATTATTTGATAAATATATTGAGTCAACTTCTACAGCTTTTGTATGTGGATTATATACAACTTTACTACTTTTATTATTAGTAGGATTTACAATCCACGTATTGTTTAGAAAACTAATTTCTGAGTTTAGAAAACCGAATACAACATTGGATTCTTTATCAATAGTTTGATATAACTTAAAGTTATATTTTTCGGTTGAATAATCTCCTCCATAAAAGTCAGCTGTAAGCCCCAAGGAATCAATTTCGTTAACAATAGCAAGATTAACATC
Organism: Ichthyobacteriaceae bacterium; assembly: GCA_016744755.1. Classification (GTDB taxonomy): domain Bacteria; phylum Bacteroidota; class Bacteroidia; order Flavobacteriales; family JADGDT01; genus JADGDT01. The sequence continues at coordinate 744 of JADGDT010000034.1, forward strand.
ATGCACAGAGTAACCCTTGATTTCTATATGTTTAACTTTAAAAAGAGTATTATAAAACTCACTTTTATTATCTACCCATAAAGCTATTGAATCAGCATTATTCTGATCTAAACTAATACCATCGGAACTAAACTTAAATTGTAGGTGATTTGTTTCAGAATCTATACTACCCAATAAACTAGTGCCTGGTTTAAATTTTAGATTAGGGTAAAATATTTCAATTATTTTATCTTTAAAGGTAACCTCAAACTCCATATTCTGGTTTTCTACAACATTTACTTCCTCATAGTTATTAAAAAGGCTTCCGATTGCATTTTTGAACATATTAGGTATATCGTAAAAATTGAAATCTCCCTCGATATCACCTGAAATCACATCACTTGATGTTATCACTATTCTATGATGTGTACCGTCTTTTGCTGAAGACACATTGAACTGATCGAAGTAATACAAGTCATTTTCATTTTGGTAAACCATATTCTCAATACCTATAACCCCTACTAGGTCTTCTACAGTTTTACCCTCTAAATCTATATTTATACTTCCTTCTAAAAATGCAATGCTATCTCTTGTAAAAAGATTGGTCTTTACCAAGTCAGCATTATCTATGTATGCATCAAATTTATATTTTGGCACCTTAGATTTTACATCTACTAATCCGTTAAAAGAAATATCTATATTTTCATCCTTTATATCTAAACTACCACTAAATAACTTATCCTTTACATCTCCTTTTACTAGAATATTATTATACTCATAATTATTAAAATCTAACCTTACAACTCTACCTTCGATGTAACTATCTAATTTCAGCAACGTGAGCCCTTTCCCTTTTACTTTGAGTTCCAATTCAGCAATTCCTAAATTATCATTTTCAAGGAAATGCTTTAAATCAAAATTATCAACTTTAATATCTCCAACATAACTAGCATCTTGTATTGAATCTTTAATAGTAATCTCTAAGGCACTACTCAACTCCCCTATTTCTGTATCGAAATTTAATTTTGAATTTAGGTAATTATACTTAAAATTAACTTTTCCTGTGAGGTCAAAATTACCAAGTCTCTCAACTATTGGAGGCACACTATTCTGAAGTTTTTTTGGCAAAATCTCCATCAAGTCATTGTAATTTGATGATAATCGATATAGGTTTAGATTAAAATTATAAGTATTACTAGATAATATATTGTACAAGTCCATTTGTGCAATTATCTCAGTATTATTTGCAGTTCGCATTTTAAATTCAGAAACTTGCAACCTATCAATATTACCTTTTGCTTTCATTGACAATTTAACATTGCCTTTTGAACTAGTTAAAGGGACAAAGAGATTGAAATCTCTCAATGAAACTGTAGAAGGGTAAATACTAAAATCCAATTTTACCTCAGGTGATTTTTCTATTACATGATGAAATGATGGATAAGTAATTTTTAAATCTGATTTAATATTTGAATTTGCTGAAACAATTTGAAGATTATAGATTTGAGTATAAGTTGGGCTATAAACAAAATCTCCTGTTAGGTTTTTTAATTTGAACTTATTGTTTGCATCAAATTTCAATTCCTCTACCGAGAAATGAATATTATTAGAATTAGCAACAATATCCCCAACTACTAAATCTAGTTTAGTAAGTTTAAAATTTTGCTTTTTCTTAGGCCTCAGATCCCTATAGTCAAATGTAAGATTTTTTACATTTACCCCCGACGATATCAACCCTAGGTCAACCGAAGACTTTGTAGTATCTTTTTCTGTTTTGAATTTATTTATGAAGGTATTTAAATTAGAAATAGTATCGTTTTCATAAATAACAATTGACAAGTAAGGATCTATAAGAAATAAATCATCTATTTTAAATCTCCCAGTTACTAAATCTATTTTATCGATATTACCTCTAACCGTGGATATATGTATAATAGTATCCGATTCATTGTCCTGCACAAGTATTTCTTCGAAAGCAACTTTACCAAAAACAGATAGGTCAACTTTGGAAATAGAAATATGAGTATTCTTATCTTCGTTTATTTTTTTAGTAATAAAACTTGCTATGCTAGTTTGTACTAGAGAAAGGCTCAACAGAAAGGAAAATAGCAGAAATATCGCTAAAATAACGAGAGATAACTTTAATATTATTTTTCTTAACCTTCTGATAGTAATCTTTTTTTAAATTTGCACCTTGCTTATTTGCAATAACCTTCAAAAATATAATTTATCAACTTAAAAGCACGTTTTTTTGTGCTAAAAAAAATATTAATTTGAACGATATTTTCATACTCGGAATAGAGACGTCATGCGACGATACAAGTGCTTCTGTAATTAAAAACGGAAAGATACTATCTAATGTTGTTGCAACACAAAAAGTTCATGAAGAATACGGCGGTGTTGTTCCTGAATTAGCATCGCGTGCACACCAACAAAACATAATACCTGTTGTAGATGCCGCAATAAAGAATTCGGGCATAAATAAGTCTAAGCTAAATGCAATTGCTTTCACTAGAGGACCTGGACTAATGGGATCTTTACTTGTTGGCACTTCGTTTGCAAAATCTCTATCAATGTCATTAGATGTTCCTCTTATTGAGGTTAATCACATGCAAGGACATATTTTAGCAAATTTTATTGAAGACGACGGTATGACAAATCCTGAATTTCCGTTTTTAACTTTGGTGATTTCTGGAGGACATACCCAAATTGTTAAAGTCACTAATTATTTTGACATGGAAGTTTTGGGCGAAACTATAGATGACGCTGCTGGAGAGGCATTTGATAAAACTGCTAAAATATTAGGTCTAACCTATCCTGGAGGACCTCTTATTGATAAATTTGCTAAGGAAGGAAATCCTAATGCTTTTAAATTTACTAAGCCACGTGTAGCAAATTTAAACTTTAGTTTCAGTGGACTGAAAACTAATATTCTTTACTTTATACAGAAACAAGAAAAAGAAAACCCAGATTTCGTTAAAGAAAACCTACTTGATTTGTGTGCCTCAATACAATTTACCATTGTAGAGATATTAATGGACAAACTGAAGCTTGCTGTTCAAGAAACTGGAATTACCGAAGTAGCTATGGCTGGTGGTGTCTCGGCAAATAGCGAAATAAGAGAGAGATTTCGTAAAACGGAAAAAGACTGGAAATGGAAGGCTCACATCCCTAAATTCGAATTCACAACAGACAATGCTGCTATGATTGCAATTGTAGGCTACCTTAAATACAAACAATCAATTTTTAGCGATATATCTGTTACTGCTAAGGCTAGATATAGTTTATAGTTACGGTTTACGAGTTTCGGGTTACGTTCTTACTAAACGACTACTAATTTTGAATACCAAAACAAAAACCTCCTGTACATTGGCTAGAAACCATACAGGAGGAATTGAAAATAATTAGAAATAGAAAATATACGTATACCTTTCGGTATTAATAGTATCTGAAACGACGTACGTTAGCAACGTACTTCGCTAATCTGATAACTTGTCGGCTGTAGCCAAACTCATTATCGTACCAAACATACAGAACCACATTTTTGCCATCCTTTGAAACAATCGTTGCAGGACTGTCGAAAATTGCTGGCGTAGGTGCTCCTACTATGTCTGAAGATACTAATTCGTTATTCATCGAAAATTTAATCTGCTCTACAAGATTCCCTTCAATGGAATACTTTTTAATCAAATTATTAACCTCATCGATGCTTGTTTTGTTCTTTAAATTTAGATTCAAAATTGCTAATGACCCATTTGGAACTGGGACTCTTATTGCATTTGAAGTAAGCTTTCCTTCCAAAGAAGGTATTGCTTTTGATACTGCTTTACCAGCACCAGTTTCTGTAATAACCATATTTACAGCTGCCGCTCTACCTCTACGGTATTTATTGTGCATGTTATCAACCAAATTCTGATCGTTTGTATAAGAATGTATAGTTTCTATATGGCCAGTGGATACTACTAAATTATCCTCTATTATTTTAAGAATAGGAGTAATTGCATTTGTAGTACACGAAGCTGCAGACCAAACATTTTTATCTTCATGATTAAAATCTTCATGATTTACACCATAAACAATATTGGGAATTCCTTTACCAGGAGCAGTTAATAAAACCTTACTAGTACCTGCAGATTTTAAGTGACGACCAAGTGCACCTTCTGTTCGGAAAGCACCTGAGTTATCTATCACCAAAGCATCATTTATACCATATTTAATATAATCAATGGTATCGGGCTGATCGCTACTTATCATGAAAACAGTAGTTCCATCAATTATTAATGCTCCTTTTTCTGCATCAACCACTACTGTACCAGGAAAAGCTCCATGTACAGAATCGTGTCTTAGCAAAGCTGCTCTTTTTTCAAGAGACTCTTCATTAATTACATCTCTAGTAACTATGGCTCTCAGTCTAAGTTGTTCTCCTCTACCCGCGTGTAGCATAAGTTCGCGTGCAAGCAAACGACCTATTCGCCCAAATCCATAAAGAATAACGTCTTTTGGAACAATAGAACCATCACTCTGCTTAAGAATATCAGCTAGCTTACTCCTCACAAAATGAGCACAACTCTCGTGCTTGTCTTCCTCTAGAACATGCTCGTATGCAAGTTTACCAATATCTATTCTAGAAGGTAAAATATTAAGTTTTGCAATTTCGTTGGCAATAGCTAAAGTGCTATGGATATTTATTGGTTTATTAACGAACTTACGAGCATACTCTTGAAGGTTTAAAACCTGACTCACGTTAATATCCATTAATTGATTTCTGAAAAGCAAAAGTTCTATAGACTTATCAAACCATAAATCATTTACTATTTTAATAAACTCTACAGCTGCTTTTCGTTTTTCAGCTTGTTGAGATAATTCTTTCTCAAAGAAATTATCTAGTTCTGGTGATAATTGCATTCAGTTATATAGTATTGTTAGTTGTTGTTGGCGACAAATCTATATATGTGAATGCAATAATGAAAGAAAAAAGTAAAAAATAACTAACTGATTTACAGTCAACTATCTGTGTTTAAATTACACTTTACTACAGTTTCACGGCATAATAATCAACATATCCCTTACTATCTACAACTTCCATTAATACAGCTTTATTCTTATTTGTTAATATTCGTTTTATATCATCTTCTGTTTTTATCCATTGATTTTGAATTCGCAATATTATATATCCATTTTTTATTCCTGCTTTTTTAATCAAACCATCGCCAATATTATCAACTACTACACCTGCATTAACTCCTAACTTATATTTTTGATTATCGCTCAATGGCTTAAAATCTGCATTTAGTGATTTCAAAATATCTTTAGCAACAAATTTATTCAACTCTGTTGTTCCTTGCGAATTAGTTAGTTTTACTTCGAAAGATTTATAATCATCTTCTCTTGTAACAAAAACAGCAACAATATCTCCTGGTCTTTTTGAAGCTAGATAACCTCTTAAATCAGCAAAGGTTTTAATTTTCTTATTATCTAATTTGTAAATCACATCACCTTTTTCAAGGCCACTATCGCTAGCAAGCCCAAAATCAGATAAACCTGCAATGTAAATTCCTTCAGTCTGATCTACTCCAAGTTTCTCTGATGCTACACTATTTAATTCTTGAATATTAATTCCAAGGAATGCTCTTTGAACCTGACCATATTCAATTAAATCTTCTACAACTTTTTTGACAATATTTGATGGAACAGCAAAAGAATAACCTTCAAAAGAACCTGTATGTGTAGAAATAGCAGTATTTATTCCAATTAAATCTCCTTCGGTATTCACCAGTGCGCCTCCACTATTTCCTGGATTTACAACAGCATCAGTTTGAATAAAAGACTCTATGCCAGACTTTCCTAAAAGATGAATATCTCTACCTATTGCACTTACAATACCCGCAGTAACTGTAGATGTAAGGTTAAATGGATTTCCTACAGCAAGTACCCACTCCCCTAGCTTAAGGTTATCTGAATTAGAAAGAGTAATGTAAGGCAAATCATCTGCATCAATTTTAATTAATGCAATATCTGTTTTTGGATCTGCACCAATAAGTTTAGCCTGATAAGTTTTCTGATTATTTAAAGTCACCTCCAACTTTTGAGCCTTGTCTATTACGTGATTATTTGTAACAATATATCCATCTTTAGTAATAATAACACCCGATCCACTTCCTACCATAGGTCGCTGATTTCTAGATTGACTCCTTCCCCAAAAGAAATCTAGACTTTGATTATTTCTACCGTAACTTGAATTCTGCATAATATTAGTAACGTGTACTACAGAGTTTACTGTTGATTCTGCTGACTTTGTGAAATTATCTGGCACATACAATTTATTGACATCACTAACAAACGACGGTTGATTATCTGAATTTTGAGGAGTATCAGACACCGCATCAATTCTATCTTGAAATTTAGATCCTCCTACAAAATAAGCCGTAATTCCAGCTGATAAAACTGAAATTGATACTGTGTAAAAAATGTTTTTTAAATTCATGTCTAAAAATTTATAATTAAACTATTAGCTGATAGCTGATGGCCGTTAGCCATTAGCTATTTGCTGAAAACTGACAACTAACAACTGCTAACTGATTACTGCTAACTGATTACTGCTAACTGATTACTGCTAACTGATTACTGCTAACTGATTACTGCTAACTGATTACTGCTAACT